>JAGYOT010000020.1 GCA_018399455.1 Desulfobacterales bacterium | reverse complement strand
ATGTGTCATATTCAAAATCAGAAGAAGAGATTGAAGACGCCGTTAATACAAAACAATATAAAAAAATATAACCTGAAACTGGCGGCATTGCTACCTGATTTCATGTTTTCCCGCTGCACAGGCGGAAAAACCGGAGAAGATCCTAGGTTAGAAGTCCTTCGGCCGGCGGCTCATATAATCCTCCACTGCAGACTGGAGGGCGGCTACTGCCAGATAAGCGCAATGCTCATGTTCCGACGGCAAGCCACCCAGTTCGGCAAGAATATCCTCACCTTTAACCTCGGCTATCTCCAGGGGCGTTTTACCGATGGCCATCTGGGCGGCGTAAGAGCCGCAAACCGCGCTGGGACCGCATCCATCGGTTTGAAAGCCGGCATCACAGACACGGCCGTTTTCCAGTTTCAAATAAATCTCGATCGAATCCCCGCAGCTGCCGGTTTCCCTGGCGTGACCGTCCGGGGTCGGTATGACCTGCATATAAAGGGGGTTCTTCCATCGCTGATAGGCTACTTCACCGAACGTCTGAAGGGTTTCCTGATCAATCTCATCCTGCAGCTGCTCTACAAAATCATCAAATGGATCGTTCATTTTTTAATCCGTCCGCCTCCATGGCTGGTTTGCATTTTATCGCTGCCTCGCAGGGGTATAAAGCGCTTTTGCAAAATTCTCATTTGAATACCTCGGGTGTATAATCCGGGGGTAGATGGGCGGTACCTTTCACACAAATGAAAACACTACCATCGAAACAGCTGAATCGTTGCGGCATGATTTAATCCACCAGACCGTATTTGAATGCATAATGGGTGATTTCCGCATTATTCTTCATGTTCATTTTCTGCAGCACCCGGGACCTGTAGGTACTGATCGTTTTTTCGCTAAGGTTTAACTCCCGGGCAATATCCTTGATGGATTTTCCCGAGGCGATCATGCAGAACGACTGAAATTCACGGTCAGAAAGATAGTCATGCGGCAACTGTGCCAGATCCGTTCCCAGCACGAATAACAGTCTTTCTGCAAGCGCGGCGCTCACATATTTGCCTCCGCCGGAAACTTTACGAATGGCGTTGACAAGTTCTTCAGGAGCGCTTTCCTTTGTGAGATAACCTGAAGCTCCGGCTCTTAAGACACGGACCGCGTATTGCTCCTCCGGATGAATACTCAATACCAGAATGGAAAGCCGGGGTTTCTGACGGGCCAATTGCTTGAGCAGATCCAGAATATTCGGACCCGGCATCGTAATATCCAGTATCAACACATCATATGAACCAGCAGCCATGGCAGTCAATACGGACGTCCCGTTATCCGCCTCTCCGGCCACATGCATATCCGACACCTCCGAAATAATCTGCTTCAATCCCTCTCGAACCACCGCATGATCATCCGCAATAAATATCCTGATCATTTCAATACATCCCCCTTGTCAGCTGAGTTGAATCCGCTCTTCATGGATTCATCCCTCAATCCATATCAAAATCTGATAAATGCCGATTTCCCTGTAGCTATAGGTCAATTTATCGAAAAGGCAAATAATTATTCGCAAGCAGATTAAGCTCATTGCTGGCCGGACACCGGGCATGGCTCAGGCCACCCGGCTCCGGTCATTAAAGGGAGCTTTATTTTAAGTGTGGTGCCTTCACCTGAAAGTGAGGAAATCCGCATTTCCCCGCCAAGCACATTGACCCGCTCCCGTATCCCTGCCAGGCCGAAGGATTGTGTCGTCTCTATGGCTTCTTTATCGATGCCCCTGCCATTATCATGGACCCGTAATTGAAGCCCCTTGTCCGCGTAATTGAGATCGACCACCAGCTCCGTGGCACTGGAATGCCGGGCTACGTTCGTCAAAGCTTCCTGAAAAATACGAAAGATGGAGATGCATAAATCGTTGGGGATGTCGCCTGCGGAAAACGGGCTCAGATTAATCCGGGCCCGGCCGAAGATGCCGGTGCGTTTGCTGAAATCTTCAAGATACCATTCCATGGCCGCCTCAAGCCCCAGATCGTTTAAGATTTCAGGGCGCAGCCTGGATGCGATCTGTTTCACCGACTGGATGGTGTCGTTGACCATTTTAATGCTCATATCAATCTTTTCCCGCACCTGTTCATCATCGGCACCAATCATTTTTTTCTTCAACCAGGCCAAATCAAACTTAATCGCTGTCAAGGCCTGCCCCAGGTCGTCATGCACCTCCCTCGCGATGGCCATTCGCTCCTGTTCCCGCGCAGCCTCCAGGTGTTGGGACAGACGTCTGAGCTCTTCATGCGATCTGCGCAAAGCGGCTTCAGCCTTTTTGCGTATGGTAATATCGCGTCCGATAAATTGGATACCGGTTACTTCCATACCATTATGAATCGGAGTCGCCGTCCATTCTATAATCGTTTCGCTGCCGTCTTTTTTGATCATGGGCAGCTCAAAGCTCTCGGAATTCCGGTTTTTAAGGATCCGGGCGACATGTCCCCGAACCCGGACATACTGCGAGGGAGTCATAAATTCGTCGGCTCGCATCGCCATCAATTCCGCCCTGGAATAACCCAGTATTCGCTCGGTGGAAGGCGACCAGAAAATCAGTTTAAAAGATCTATCAAAAAGCACGATGAGATCCGAGCTTCGCTCGGCCAACCCCCGGAACCGGGCCTCGCTTTCTTCAAGACGGCTTTCATTATCCTTGCGCTGGGTGATATCCTGGAAAGACCCTTCAACGGCAACGATATCTCCGTTTGGCGCATATATTGCTCGGGCGCTGATATTGACCCACATGATGCTGCAGTCCCAGCGCCAGAGCCGGGTTTCAAAATTTTCCAGGCATCCCTGTGCCCTCAGCCTAAGCCGCAGTATTTCGTTATCCCTCGGGTTGAGAAACGCCCGGCGCGGGTCAAGACCGATCAGCTGTTCCCTGCCGGGACAACGAAAAATTCTTAAAGCAGCCTGGTTGGCGTCAATCAAGCGGCCATCCATAGTGGTATGGAAAATACCGATCGGCAGACCTTCAAACAATTGCTGGTATTTTTCCTCGCTTTTTCTTACCGCCTTTTTATGGGCGGTAATGTCTCGGGCGAACTTGACAACCCCCTCGACCCCACCGCTTTCACCGATCACCGGGAAAGTGCGGACTCGCCAGGTCCTTCCTCGCGGCTGGAGAACTTCGGAATCCTGGGGCCGACCTGTCTCAAAGCATCTCAATACCGGACATTCGCTGCAGGGCTTATCGCTTTGAAACCAGCACTGATGACAAGTCATCTCAAGAAGTGTCTCCAGCGGGAATCCCGAGGCGGCGGCCAGGGCCTGATTGACCCAGCCAGGAATCATCTCTCTGCCGGGATAAAAAGCAAGCATATCGGATATACCGTTCAGAATAATCGCTTTGATTCTTTCCCACGAGTCTTTGGTGTTGGATAACGCCCCCGGAGGTTCCGCGCCGGGGCGGAGACAGGCTCCGGGAATGCCAATCCGCGTCTGCGGCAGGGATTCCTTTACTCTTGACCGATCCCCTTCGTTTTCGGGGTTGGACGGAGATTCACATCCTGATTGCCGTAAAGCCATGGGTTGATTCTCCATTGGGTAAAAAAGGCATGCTTTAATACGAAAAATAGCAAATCTGTTCAACAAATCCAAGCCCTGGAGGTCAGAAAAAGTGTTTTTACATCTGTATAATTTCCAACGGATCGCAAACGACCAGGCCCGTGTCGATCCATCAATGAGAATTTTTTCGGTTTTCCGGTTTTGTTCAAAAGTCTACCCCCAAAGACCAGCGTATTCCGATGAGGATGATTCTTATCCGCCCTGCACCGGACAAGTTCTCTAGTCTGGATACTGAGATACGGCAATAATGAAAAAACCCTTGCTATATTTATTTCTAATGGATTATTATTATAAATTTGGACATAAGTAAAATTAAAGTGGACAGGAAAGACAAATCATTAAGAGTGTAGATTTTTATTGATTTTATGATCAATGATCAATAAATTGATCATTGATCATAGTCAATGGTTTTATTCTTATAATCGGTGTTTGAGGGCACGAGTGGCCTCTTATCGGCGACTTTTTGCAAAGCCTTAAACAACAAAAGCTGTAAAAACAAAAAAGGTAAGAAAATGTCTAAAAATACGCTCTCCTATTTGAAGGCCCAGGAACGGGATGCCCGGCGCAGACTGATCCTCAATGCGGCAAGAGAGCTGTTTGCTAAAAAAAACTTCCGCAACGTCACCGTTCGGGAAATTGCCAAATCCGCCGGTGTCAGCATCGGCACCATTTATTACTATTATGACAATCTTGGCGAGCTGTTTCTCGATATTTTTTTTAAAAGCGCAGAATCTGTCACCTTTTGGCTGGATCAGGAACTAAAAAATGAGATCCCGTCCATCAAGCATATTTGCTCTGCCTATATTGAGTTCATGTATGAAAACATGACGTTTTTTCAAATGATGAGCAATTTCATGCTGGGCGGAGAAATGTCGCCTGAAGAAACAGAAAAATTAAACGGAATCATGCGGATGTTCATGGACCGGCTGGAAACCGTGATTAAAACGGCAAACCCAAAAGCGGATTCAAGGATGGCGGCCCATGCGTTGTTTTCTTCCTTAAACGGCATTATGCTTTCTTATTGCCGCTATCCGGGTCGTGATCAAACCGAGATCCTCAAATACAGCCAACGTCTGGCAGAACTGGTCGGAGACGCCCTTGGCGCCTACTCTAATTATTGAGCATTTGGCCGGATAAAGGCTCAAACCGCTCTCTGTTATTTGATCACTCTCAGATGCCCGGCTTTTTTCAACCGGTCCCTGAGTACCTTTACAATTAATATGGCAGCCCCATCCGCATCGAGATTTGGCTTGCCCGACAAGTTCCGGCAGGCTTCAAGCAGCTGCGGGTTTTCCTGATTCAACCCGAACTGGCGACGAATCCACCGGCCCAAGGAAATACCGGCCTCAGAAAGGGCATCATCCGGCATGCTGGCAATCCGGGTCTTTGCCTTGGCGGAGAGTTCCTCTGTCAAGGCATCAATTGTCTTCTCAACGGTTGTCGGGTATAGTTTTCCCGCCCCCTCGTTGCCTGCCGTGTCAGAGGTGCGACCCGATGCAGACGGCATGACCCCTGATATGATGCTGATATAAAAAACCGTCTCCAGCATCTTGAATACCGCCTGATAAATTTTCGGGTCCTTGCTCTGCCTTGGACCGGCAACATTTAAAACCTTGATTCTGTGTTCAGCCAACCAGTCATTGATGTCAATGGCTGCATCAAAGACCATCATCCGGTTAAAATCAATGTGAAGGCATGGCTTGCCATGCGTTTGAGCAAACTGCCGGGTCAAAAGCGAACCGCCTGTCAGATCGCCGTGGCTAAATATCAGGGTGCCGCCCGAATCCTCTACATTTTTTTCCGTGCGTTCAACATATCCCCCGTCTTCCATCTCCCAGACGGGATAGTCCTTCGCCACTGTCCCGTCCTCCGCCTCGCATCCGGTTGGAACCCATCCACCGCAATCGATTCCGTATTCAATGGCAAAGTCCAGCGCCGCCCGGTCCGCCCCGGTCTGAGCGCCGGATATAATTTTTTCAACTTCCATGAAACAATCCGATCCTTTTCATATACCGCAAAACCAGGACGGCCGACGATCTGTCATCCTATGATAAAGCTCCAGAGAATGCCGGCGCCGACCGCGGAACCGATCACGCCGGATACGTTCGGCGCCATGGCATGCATGAGCAGATAGTTCGTGGGATCCTCTTCCTGCCCCACCATATGAACCACCCGGGCCGAATCCGGTACGGCGGAAACCCCGGCCGCGCCTAACAGCGGATTGATCTTTTCCTTTAAGAAAAGATTCATGATCTTGGCAAATATCAGCCCCGAGGCTGTCGCCACGCCGAAGGATACCGCGCCGAGGACAAAAATACCGATGGATTTACCCGTTAAAAACACATCCGCCTGAGTGCTGGCACCCACGGTCATGCCCAGCAGAATGGTCACGCTGTCAATTACGGATGTTCGTGCCGCCTGGGCGAGGCGCTCGGTCACCACCGCCTCCTTCAGGAGGTTTCCGAGAAACAGCAGCCCCAGCAGCGGAAGCGCCGCCGGTGCAATAAAGCAGCACAGGAGTACGGCCAAAATGGGAAAAATCAGCTTCTCCCGCTTGGATACCTGGCGCGGCTCCTCCATCTGGACCAGTCTTTCCTTGCGGGTGGTCAAAAGCCTCATGATGGGCGGCTGGATGACCGGGACGAGGGCCATGTAGGAGTATGCGGCAACCGCAATGGGACCGATCAGCTCCTTGGCAAGCTTGGCGGTAAGAAATATGGCCGTTGGACCGTCGGCGCCCCCGATAATGCCTATGGAAGCAGCCTCGTTCGGTGCGAAACCGAGGGCCAGGGCTCCCAAAAATGTCATAAATATGCCCATTTGAGCTGCCGCACCCAAAAGCATGAGCACGGGCCGGGCAAGCAGGGTTGAAAAATCCGTCATGGCCCCGATTCCCAGAAAAACCAGGGGCGGATAGATCCCCTGGGTTACCCCGAAATACAAATAATGCAGGACGCTGTTGGGCTCATAAATTCCCAGCCCCAATCCCTTGAATACGGGGATATTGCCCAAAAGAATGCCAAAGCCGATGGGCACAAGCAGAAGCGGTTCATAATGCTTGGCAATCCCCAGATAGATAAACAGCATACCGATGCCCAGCATGATCAAATTGCGATAATCTGCCATAGCAAAACCGGTGTTCGCGAAAAAATCCAGAAACAGTTCCATCGTTCTAGTGTCGACTCCCTTTGACCAACTGGTTATAAACCTCATGGTTCCACAGGAAAAATCCCTTGTTATCCGGGAAAACCAGCCCTTTTGTGATCAGATGGGCGGCCGTGGCATGAGGATGGCGAATGCCGCGGGTTTCTGCAAGATAAATCAATTCAGGCAGAGAAAAGGGCTCGCCCATGACCTGAATCAGAATGTTGAACTGCCGGGCTTCTTCATGAATATTATGAAAATCACTGACATCCGGCTCCGGCGCCTTTGCCGCTTCGGACGCATTTCGCTTGCCGCGCAGCTTTTGGATCAATGCCTTTCGGTTATCCCAGACAAGAAGCAGCTTATGCAACTGCGCGATAATGATTGAAAGCGCCACCAGAGCCGTAAAGACAATTGAAATCCCCACCGCGGCCATGCTGAACCCATTATGGTAAACGATGGCTTCAAGGCCATTCATATAGATCGCCTCCTAATCCCCCATCCGGGTTCTCCCAAGTTCATCCAGAAAATCCCCAATTCACTCAATTTTGCATCAATGCCATATTGCTCTGTCCGCCGGTATCCGGGGTAGCTAATCGAGCGACTGACGATGATAAAGGGTTTCATTGATCTTCTTAACCAGTTTCTCTCCAAGAGCGGCATGCCCCTGGACCAGTTCCAGAAATCTGTCCCCCGGGATCGCAAGCAGTTCCCCTTCGGTCAGGGATGTTACATTGGCCGTATATTGAAAAGGGCTGATAACGGTGGACCACCCTATGATATCGCCTCGCTGGTTCAAGGTCAGCGCCCGACCGTCCCGATAATGGATCATAAAATGGCCGCGCAGGATAATAAAAAAGGTATGCGCATGATCGCCCTCACGTATCAGTTCTTCGCCTTCAATCGTCGATACATGATTTAACAGAGCATAGACCTCGGCCCATTCCTCCGGTAAGAGATCCCTGAAAAAACCCAGCTCTTTGATTTCGTTGATATCTGTTTCCTGTGCATTCAATTGGCGCATCAAATCCCCGCATAAACGATTACTGGCGGATGACGGATCCCCGCCGGTTTCCCTTTGGGATCCCGGCGGCAACGGCCGAACGCTTAATCTACCATTGGGGTTGGTAAAGATTAATCATTCCTGTAAATCTTATATACATATCGAAAAATTAAAGCGAATGCCATATTTTTTTATTTTCCCACCCCGGTTTTGTTCATCCTCCACAACAAGGTCCCCGCAGCGGAGGCGGTTGCGTGAATACATTCTAACCTTTGCTTCCGGCTATCCCCACCTGACCGGCGCAGCAAGGGACGCGCTGGCTTCATACATAAGGCCTCAGGTCCGGTAAAAAAACAAAAACACCTTTGCACGATAAAGAAGCGGGGCATTTAAACAGGCAGGCGGAAACGAATAAGCCACGGCCTTTTCCTGAGGCCGTCACCACCTGTACGGGCGGTGCCACCGGTAATAGGGAGGACTATCCCACCAGGAACAGAAGGGGTCGTCATAATAAGGCCAGCGCCGGGGCTGCCACTCTTCCCACAAATGAAGCTCGCTGGCCTTGATCATAGGCATTTGATAAGCATATTGCGCCACCATTTCACTGGTCTTGCCTGCCACCGTTCCGGCCACGGTGACTTTGCGGCCCTTCTCATATACCATGGGATCCAGAAACTGCTCTGTCACGATCATAAACCGGCCTTTTGAGGCCTGGCGGGATTTGGGCTCATCCTTAAAATCCAGGGGCGCCTGAAGCACCATCAACCGACTCTTATCCGCAAGGTTGAGCACCTCGGCCACATAACCGCCAAGAATCACGGTCTGACCAATATAGGCATCCGGCTTATCCGCCAATTTACTGAAACCCAAATCCACCGCCTGATCCCGGACATTGGGGGAAACCACGGAACATGCGGCAAGACAGCTCGCTATCGCCAGAATCATAAGGGTATAAACCAAGCGCCGGTCTTTATTATCAACATTCATATCACACCCCTGTTTTCGTATCCAATTTATACCCCTAACCTGAATTGTTTCCCAAGACCTGCAAGTCAGGCCCGGAATCTATAACAGGTCATCTGTTTGCAACAGCCCATTTAAAATAATAATAGGTTAGCGTTGTGATAAAATCAACTAAACGCCCGGATCAGATTTGGAAAAATTTTTGCCGATCAGGCCAGAAAATACTGCACTGCATTCTCAAACAGACGGATGCCGGTGGTCAACTTGTCCGGCGATATACCCCGGCCTCGGCCTGCCCTCTCACGAAGCCGCAGCCAGTCCGGATGATTGCTAAAATGATTGTAGGCTTCAGGATGCGGCATTAAACCAAAGATCCGCCCGGTGGGGTCGCAGATGCCGGCGATGTCATGTACGGAACCATTGGGGTTTGCCGGAAATTCCCCGTCTGCCGCACTGCCGTCGGATCTCCCATACCGACAGACCACCTGATTCTCCTCGATCAGGCGATGGATCACGGAGGACTCAGCCACAAACTTTCCCTCGCCGTGACGAACAGGCAGTTCCATATGCGTGAGGCCGTGGGTAAAAATACAGGGACTTTCGGTATGGATCAGCAGATCCACCCAATCATCCCGAAAATTACCGCAGTCGTTGAAGGTAAGCGCCACCTGGCGATCCTGATAATTGTCGTCAAATCCGGGCAATAGCCCAAGGTTGACAAGCGTTTGAAAGCCGTTGCAGATGCCCAGCACCAGGTTTCCATCGGAAACAAACCGAAGCAGCCGGTCGCCGGCATTTTTTTTCATTCGCACCGCCTGGATCACACCTGCGCCATGGTCATCCCCCCAGGAGAACCCCCCAACAAAAACCATTAGATGAAAATCGGACAGGCTGACTGAGCCGTCAATTACTGAATTGATATGGACCCGCTGTGCACTTGCGCCCGCAAGCATTAATGCATGCGCGGTTTCAATATCACAGTTCAAACCATACCCGCACAGGACAAGAGCCCGGACTTCACTGCTCATACCAAACCTCCAAACGGCTCCTTCCATGCGAATTTGAGCTCGGAGACGGGCATCTTAACAAGCGGACGCCTTCCCTGGCGGATATCCAGAACCGGGGTCTCGGTGACCTCCCCGATTAAAACGCACATTTGCGGATCAAACAAAGCTTCAAACGCTTTTTGATGCACTGGTGCCACGGTGACGATAAACCGGCCGGGTGTTTCTGAAAAAAGGATTTGATCGGCCCGCAGGCTATGATTACCCGATATGTTTTTAATATCCATGTTCAGGCCGAGGTGGCCGCCCATGGCAATCATCGCCAGGTGCACCCCCAGACCGCCCCGATAAATACCGTGGACCGATGCAGCAAGCCGGCGTCTGACAACCTGGTGAAGCGCCCGATAGACAGGCAAAAAAACCTCAGGGCGCACCTGCGGAACGTTTATTCCGGTGTAGCCGAAACAGGCGTAATAGGCCGAGGCTCCCAGTTCGTTTCGGGTTTCGCCTAAAACATAGACAAGATCGCCGGGCATTTTCACATCCATGGTAGCGGTCTGCTCAATATCGTCAATAGCCCCGATGACTGAAAACTGGAGAGACTCCAGGGCGGAGACTTTATGGGTCTCCCCGAAACGTCCGGACAGATGACCGTCCACATACATGGAATCCTTCCCGGAGAGCAGCGGTATTTCATAGGCCATGCAGATCCTGGCAAGTGCCCGGCAGGCGCGGACAAGCTGAGCAGCCTTGAATTTTGCGTCCGGGTTGCCATGCGGATCATACTGGATGCTGGGCCAGCAAAAGTTATCGACGCCGCCGATATGGGCCGGATCACCGCCAACCGCAAGCATTCGCCGGACCGCTTCGTCAATGGTACAGGCGGTCATATGCCAGGCATCAATGGCGGAATACATGGGCAGCATTGCCTGCGCAAAAACCATACCTCTTTTGGAGGTTAATACCGGACGGATCACCACCGCATCACTGTAAACATCATGTACCGCTCCCACCAGCGGCTTGATCACGCTCCCGCCCTGAACTTCATGGTCATACTGCCTCGTGATCCATTCCTTGGAGGCGATATTCGGATCTTCCAAAAGCCTGCACAGAAGAAGGTTGTAATCGGCCGGCTCACTCAGAACGGGTTCGTACCCCCCCCTGGCCTCCGGCGGCTGCCACTCAGCATCAAACTCCCATTGGGGAAACCCGGACTGCAATAGATTCATGTCCACATATGCACAGGTTTTTCCGTCATAGCCCAGGTGAAGCTTTCCGGAATCCGTATACCGGCCGATGACGGTACTCTCCACCGCATGCTTTCGGGAAAGTGCCATAAAGCCGTCCACATGCTCGGGACGTACCGCTACCGTCATTCGCTCCTGGGACTCGGACACCCAGATCTCCCATTGATCCAGGCCGCTGTATTTAAGCGGGACCCGGTCCAGCCAGACCTCGCATCCATCGGAATACCGGGCACTCTCGCCCACCGAGGAGGACAGCCCCCCGCCGCCGTTGTCGGTGATAAACTGGACCTTTGATAGAAAAAGCAGGGAAAAGCGCTGCACGAATTGCGGCCCTGATTATTTCAGCAGTATTTGCAGCTATCCCCCTCTTGTGGATGACAACCTGGATAGGTGATCTGGGATTCGCGGCAGCCTTGTCCGCCGACCCTCTGATAGTGGAAACCATCGGTTTTTCTGCTCCCTACTCAATCAGTTTTCGTGTCGGTATGCAGG
>JAGYOT010000002.1 GCA_018399455.1 Desulfobacterales bacterium | reverse complement strand
CTTTCCAGAGACAGCTCCCGGTCAACAATGGATTGATTTAAACTCTTGATCTTGTTGCCGTATTTTTCCGCGGCCTTTTCCGCCTCAGAATAAGCCGCCTTGGCCGAATTCTTAAAAGCCTCCAGTTCTTTCTCCGTGGCCTCGATGTCGCCCTGGGGCTTTTCAAACCCGTCCTGGTTTTCGATCTGCTGGATCCAGCCCCGGATTTCTCCCAGCCGCTTTTCCACCTCCGGCAACTGCTTCTGCGCTTTCTTGGCGTCTTCAGTCAGGTTGCCGAAGATGTTTTTCTTCCGGCCCCGCTCTTCCAGCTCGGTTTTCAGCGCCAGATGATAAGACCGGGCCTTGTATAGCTTCTTGTTGAGCTCTTCCAGCTCATCCTGGCCAAGATTTTTTAAGTTCTCCGGGATGATCTGAATATTTTTAAAATCGGCATATTTTTTCTGTACTTCGGAAAGAGTGTTTAAGGCTCGCTCAGAGGCGGCATTGGCCTCGTCCCAGGCTTTTTTCGCCTCCCACCCCGCCATGCCTATTTTGGCAAGCAATGTTATTAGTATGGCCACCCCGGCCGTCGCAGCCGCCCAAAAAGCAATCGCAGATGCCGTACCGGCCTTAAAGGCCGCTTCGGCGGCTATCATTTCTACACGCATTTTCCCCAACCACGACAAAAGGCTGGTGCCCATCAAAGCTATTTGGGCCGCTTTCAAGGCGTCTATGGCCTTTTTCACCTTGGCAACAGCCCACCACACCCCGGCTGTGCCCCCCAGCACCACAATGACCTCTTTCAGCTTAACGACCCATTCCGTGATTTTCGCCATGGCCGTCACTACCCACGCCACCAGTTGGCCGATCTCCGCTGAGTTTTCCCGGAGGGTCTCGGCCAGGTCGTTCATGGCCGCCACCGCGTCTTTGTTCTCTGCTACCGAATCAATTATTTCCTTTTTCACCAAGGCCAGGGCGCCGGCAAAGGTTTTGGCGGATTCCGCCGCCCGCCCCTGCATCTCGGCGGTCTGCTTCAAAAAAACTTGGAACCGGGCCTGGGCTTTCTGCACGTCGGATAGGCTTTCCCATGCCTGGTCAGTGGCGTTGTTCGCCTCATACTGCGCCTTGACGTAATTTTCGTTCAGGGTCAGGCCCAGATATTCGGCGGATTCGGCCTCCCCCCGCATGGCCGCGGAAACCCTTTCAATGGCCCCTTCCAGAGACACCTTGCCGGCGCCCAGGTCACCCGCCCGGGCGATCAGCTCTTCCATCTGGTCCTTCTCCAGGCCCAGGCGCTTGGTCATGTCGATGGTGCGGGAGGTGGCGTTTTTCAGGGCGGTTTCGGAATATACCATCATGCGGTCGGACAACCGCTTGATGGTATCTTCCCAGTCCGCCATGGAACCGGTGTTGTCAAACTCCCGGTTGGCGGCCTGAACGGACGTGGATAAATTAAAGGCGGCCTGGTCGGCCTCCTGCAGGATATTGGTTATCCAGGAAATAGAGCGCCAGCCGGCATAAGCGGCGATCAGGCCCTTGACCTGGCCGGCCAGGTTGGAGGTCACTTTCTGGCTGCGGGCCATGACCTTGTTAAACGCGCTGACGGACTTCTGGCCCCGGTTAGCCCCCTCTTTAACCCCACGGAAGGCCGCCTTGACGCCCTTGTCCACCGCGGACAGGATAATATCGTAACGGGTTTCGGCCATGGATATCTCTCATTTCAAAGTCCGGCGGACTTCAGGGTTTCCTCATCAGACCAGATCAAAAAGCGCAGCAGCCGGCCCTGTTCTATCTGGATTTTTTCCGACTCTTCAAAGGCCCGGAGAAAAAAAGACAGACCGTATCGCGGGGCCTGGACATGCCCCCGTTCAATCAGGCGGCACAACCTCTCGGTCAGCATCTTCCGGTTCAGTCGTTCGCGGGGCCTTTTTGTAGCTCCGCTTGCATCTCCGCGACCACGGCCTTTTTGATTTCCGGAATTATCGTCCCCATGATCCCCAGCTTGTCGATCGTGGAAAAAAAAACACTGTTTACTTCCCGGAAGGCCTCCCAGACCTGGTTCAGCTCGGACGGCGCCATTTTCTTCATGCGGGAAAGCGGCAGGTCGCTACACTTGGGCAGCAACTCATCCACCCGCTCGCGGAGCTCCTCGTTGGACGATTCGATCACCGCCAGCAGGTCCTCCACAATGACCTCAAAGACGGTGATGCGATCGTCATCAATGGTGATGGTTTTGGATTGTCTCATCAGGACATGATCTCCACTTTGTAGTATTCCTGGCCGCTGGCCTGGCTGGTGTCCTTGAGTACCGTCCCTTCCATGGGCAGGACCCCGGCGCCGTCGCCGATCAGGGCGTTATCCCCGGACATGGTCAGGTTGACTTTGTGAAAGGTGTACCGGTACCGCAACCCGGAATCATCAGCGTCCGTCACGAAAATAACCTTCTTTTCCTGGGACGAGGCGGACATGGCGTGGATATAGTTGCGGGTCAGGGCGCTGTAATCATACGACACGTAGCCCGGGCTGGTCAGCGACCCGGTCGACAGCATCCGCAGATATCCGTAATCCGGATCCAGGGAATAGTCGGTCCCCTGCTCGTAGCGGGTGGTCGGGGTGGCGCTGTCCACGTCGGCATCCACCACCACCACGTCCTCGGCAATTTCAATGCCGGAGATGGTGATGTAGTTGTCGATATCCACCTCAACCTTTTCTCCCGAGGAAAAAGTCCCGGTCACGTCGACCAGTTCCACCAAACCGGCCTCACTCCAGGCCACCGTGCCGGTGACTTCGGAATCCGCCCCGGTAACGGTATCACCCGGATCAACCGAGCCGGTGATGGTGCCGGACAGCTTGGTGACGAACACGTCCATGTGCCCCAGGTCCACGTATTCATCAGACACCAGGGTCACCTCTTCGGCTTCCACGGTACCGGCGACCTGGTCGTCAGACACCACCGAGGACCCCAGCAGGGCCAGCAGCACGTTCTGCTCGGTCTGTTCCCGCAAGCCGAAAGACAGGTTCGAAGCCCGCTCGGATTCGGCTTCCAGGATCACACTGCGATCCGCCGTCCGGGTGGTCTTGAGCTGCTCCTTGCTTACTTCCAGATTGAAATTAAAGCCGTCCAGTTCGCCCAGGTCGGCGAACGACGCCCCGCCGACATCCCCGGCGTAGGCCCGGCCGGTGCCGTTATAGCGGATATTATCCGCTGAAGAGGTTAAATTCTCACCCATGACTCTGTCTCCTTTTTCAGACGTTGCGGCGATACAGGAAATCCACCTGCATCACCAGAAAAAATGCCGGGGGCTGGGCCCCCTCATCGTTGACCGAATCACCCACGGCCGCCTCCAGGCACAGATCCCGGAAGGGGTTACCGTTGGTCAGGGCGTCCTCGATCTTTTCTTCAAACTCGATCAGCTCCCGCGTGCCCGCGGAAAAATCCGGGTTCTGAAAACCGGCATACAGGCGGGCCGTGTGGGTGGCTTCCCGGCCGTGCCGGTGGCGGGAGCGCTTGGCAACCTGGGGCCGGGTTACCAGCACCAGGGGCAGCTCGGTAAACGCGATTTCCCGGCGATGCCGAAAACCGATGTCAACGGTCAGGCCCTGTTCCCATTTTTCCAGGCAGAAGGCCGCCAGCGCCGAATCGTTCTCCAGCAGGGTCTTGATTTTATCCAGTACATCCAGAAAAGTGGTGGTGCTCATGCCAGCTCCCGTTCCAGCTCATCGTCAATCGCCCGGGCGATGCCGTCCCCGGCGTTAAATTCCTCCAGGGCCTGGGCCAGAAAATCCCGGTCCCCGAACTTGGCTGAGGACCCCCCCCCTTTGGCAATGGACTCGGCATAAGCGGCCGTGTTATAGACCACCGACTCCAGGGGACCGGCCGTGATGGTGCTGCCGCCGGCGGACCGGGACTGGCCGGGTGCCAGCCAGTCTAACATCCGCCGCAGATGGCCGGTTCGTACCGGCACCGGAAAGCCCCCGGTGTCGGCCCGGGATCCGGACAGCCAGTCGAAGGCCGACCGAAACACCCCCCGGCCGATCTTTTCCATGGCCGTGGCCAGGGCGTTTCTGACCCGGTCCGGCGCTGATCGCAACCGCTGAAACAACACCTTCTGATTCAGCGTGTCCACTTTCATAATCAGCATGAGCCGCTCCCGCGCCTTACGATTCTGGTATTTCCCGGAGGTTATCGGATTCAGACACCGTGCAGCCGCTGGCAAAACCACCGGCATCGGCCAGGGCTCCGTCGGACACCTTGGCCAGCCAGTATTCCGCCTTTTTCTCCCAGGCGGTAATATTGTCCTTCATGTGGTTCCGCTCGGCTCCTTCGGCGCTGTTGGTGACGATATTACCGGCCAGTTGGGTAATTCTGGCCCGGGCCATTTCCGCCGCCGAAAACAGTTTCACCGCCCGGTCCAGGGGGGTCTGGTTGGCCGCCAGGCCAAAGGCTGTTTCGCCCACCCGCAGCTCCACCAGGTCGGACTGCTCCGCGATGACATCCTCAATGCGGCTGATCAGGTCGGCCTCGGACAGGCCGAACATAGTCCCGGAAAAGCCCATGGCCGTGATATCTGTCGCGGTTACCGTCATCTCATCCCCTCAACCCGATTCTCGGATTATTAGCTCAGGGCGCACCGTCGCCACTGCTTGGACTCGCCGATGACGCCGTTATAAGCGCCGGTCCAGACGTGGTCCGCGCCCAGCACCAGTTCATCTCGCTGAGCCGGCCGGGCGGTCAGGTCTTCCCATTCGCCCTTCTGGTTCTTCCGGCCCGGCAGGCAGACATAATAACTGGTCGAGGCGATCTTGGTGGTGGACACCATGCCGGCAATCGGCCAGACGATCTCGTTGTTGTTGGTGTTGGGATTGATGAAAACCGAGGCCAGCGCTTTCATCAGCCGCATTCGCAACAGCGGATGGGCCACGATGTAAAAGGACGGGTTTTCGTCCAGCGGGTACCCGGCTGCTTCCAGGTTGACCATGATATTGGCGCAGGCTTTGTTGATGGTGGTCACGTCATCAGTGTCAAAAGCCTGGTTGATGCCGGAACCCAGGGCAGTGATCAGCCCGTACATCAGGGTGGCCTTCTGGTTGTACCACCGCATGACGGTGTCGCTGGTCAGCTCATCGATCTTGTAATACTCGTTGAACCGCAGCCAGTCATCCAGGATGGCAAACCCGCCGGTAAACCGCAGCATGGACACGGCCGTCTTGGCCGCGGTGGGCAGGGTGGACAGCTTAGCCCGCTCGCCCGGTTTCTGCTGGTAAAAGGTCACCCCGCCGGAAACATCCAGCACGTCAAAGGACTTGGAGGTGGCCTGGCGCATGTCCACTTCCCGGAACAGCGCCTCATAACCCCGGTCCGGAGTTTTGATGGTGTCTGACATTCGCAGGGCGATGGGATTGTCCGAGCCGGTCAGAGAATCATCCGCCCCGGCATATTTCACGTTGCTGTGGGGCAGATCATTGATCTGTTTTAAGGCGTGAGCCACCGCGCCGATGATTTTGGCCTTGCGCTCGGCCGGCGGCACATCCTGGATGCGTTTCCAGTCAATGAATTTTTTGCCGAAAATCTTCATTTTGATCTCCTTGTTTTAATCGTATAAACCGTCACTCAGCCGGCGGCCGTAATCTTCCGGTCTTACCAGGCCTGGTTGACCTCCACGATGACCTCATCGTCGGTGGTCTCGGCGTCTTCAATGCACAGACCCAGGCTGTAATTACCCGAATCTTCGTCCGTGGCCACTTCGGCGCCGCTGTCATAGTAGACCAGGGTCGGGGCGGAAATGTCCGTGCCCACGCCGGTGGCCTTATCAAACGCCATGCGGCCCGCGAAGGCCCAGACGTTCTCTTCGTCGGCGTCGGCGTCGTTCACCGCCACCAGCACGATGCCGGCTTCCACGATCACGTCGCCGGCTTCCACCGCCGCGTCATGAGTGTGCTTCAGGGTTTTGACGTTGCTTACGCCATCAATAAGTCGAGCCATGATCCTGCTCCTTTATTTGATTGTTTGTCTTGCCGCGGTTAAACTCCCCCCTCCGGACCGTTATTATGCTTCGGCCGGGATCAGGGGATTGTCGTCTTTACCGTCAGCGTCTTTGCCGTCGCCGCTCTTGTCGCGCCGGTCGTCTCCCTTGGTCTGGGACGTGGACGGAAACTTTTCCGCCATGCGGGCGGCCAGGGTCTTGTTTTCAGCCTCCAGAAAATCCAGGGGCAGCTTTTCCGCGAAGCCCGCCAGCTTTTTCCCGGCCTCTTCGCTTTCTTCGCATTCGCCCAGGGCGGTTTTCATGCGAACATACTCGTCGGTCAGGGACTTGACATACTTCTGTCCCATCTCGGCCAGGGTCTTCTGCTCGGCCAGGTCGGCCTCCAGGGTTTCGACCTTCTGGTCCTTTTCCGCCAGCGCCCCTTCCACGGCCGCGGCCAGTTGCTCTTCGGTGGTGTCATCCCCGAAGGATTTGCCAAGATATTTTCCCAGCAACAGTTTTAAGGTCTTCATGGTGTCTCCTTTTTGATTGGTTGAGTCGTCTTCTGCCGGCGGGTCTGCTTCCTCCCCCGTGCCGGCGGCTTTCTGGGTAGTGGCGCCCTGCTGGGCCCCCAGCCACACCAACGACGCCTCGCGGGCTTCGCCGGGCGCCTGGTATTCCCAAAACATGATCTCGTCATATGCGCCCTTAACCGGGGCCAGGTCAGCCGCCCCAAAACCAATGGAGCCGTGCCGGTAAATCCCGGCCTCGATGCTCTTGATAATGTCGGCCGCGGTCTCGGTCCGGGGAATGTAGAACCAGGCCCAGACCACCTTGACGGTCTCGATCCCGTCCGGCAACTTGGCCTCTTCTCCGGTCAGCTCGGCAAACTGTTCGGCGGTCATCTCCTCGGTGGAGGCGTCGAAAATCAGGCCCAGGGGGAGAAAATCCCCCCGGTCATGGGCGAACAAATAACTCTTGCCCGGAAAAGTCGCCACGAAATCGTCCAGAAGCTGCTCGGAAAACCGCTCCCGGTCCCGGTCGACCATGTTGTGGGCGATCAGGTATTTCCGGGCGTAAACATCGTCCGTGGTCAGCGGGGACAGGGCGTACTGATTGATCCGGGCCAGTTGCTCTTCACTCAGGCTGGCGCCCTTGTCCGGTGCCTGGACCGCCTTGGCCCCGGCGCCGAATCTGGTCTTGGAATAGGCTTTCAGCTTCATATCCGGTATTTGTCCTTTCGCAGCCGGCGGATCACATCTTCGCAGGTCACGGGAGCATCCTCTTCCGCGTCCTTCTTGCTTTTTTTGCCTTCCACCTTCGAGGATTTAAAATCCTTGGAGTTCCCCTCTTCCGCGGGCTCCTCGTCTTCCGTGCTGGTGCCCACTTTGTCGGTTTTTCCGCGAGTGGCCATGAGCCTTCTCCCTTGGTTGCCGGTTCTAAAAAATTATAAGTATGGTTTCAGTTTATTTTTTTTCCCGGACATGTGCTGGCAGACCATGTCACTTTTTTTAGATTTGGTTTTTTTTATTGATCCGAGGCCGCCGGCCTCGTGGCGCAGCGGCAGCGGGGATGCGTGTCTCGTACCGGCACCGGGCACTCTTCTGTCTCGTATTCCCCGGCCAAAGACATGCACAACCGGCAGGCGTCCGGCGCCGGCACAAAGTCCAGCCGCGCGATTTCCCGGGCCAGCCATTCCGCCTTCTTGGCCCGTTCCGCCGCCAGGGTCATCTCCGACCGGGCCAGCCGCTCCCAGTTGGCATTGGCGTCACCAAACAGTTTTTCCAGCCGCCGGGCCGCTTCCACCGGGTTGGAGCCGGCTATCACGTAAGCCTCCATCTCCGGCAAAATGCGGTTTCTGATGGCCCGGGTGGCGTTGTTCTTAACCAGGTCAAACCCGGTCTCCCGGAGGCTGTCGTAAAGCTGGCTGTTGCGGACGATATTCAGCAAGGGTTGATCTTTTCCGGCCATGTCCGCCGCCGTGAAATAACCCGAGGAGACCGCCTGGGAATAAAACCAGTTCACCGGGGAGTCCTCGGCGGTCAAGGAATACGCCGCCACCCATTCCCGGGTGGCGCTCTCCACGCTGGCCCGCTGTTCCGGCGTCATGGTAAAAGCGGGATCATCATCCGGGGCCTTGGACGGGTCGGGCATCCCCAGCCCCAGGATGGCCTTGACCGTCACCAACAGCTCCTGCCAATCGGTTTTCAAGCGGGACTCATATTCATCTTCCAGCCGATCCAGCTCCGGCCAGGAAAAGGACCGGTGAATCTCCTTGACCCCTTCGTATATTTTTACACCTGTGGTGGTATGGGTTTTTGCAGATACAAGATTTAGTGGTTGGCCCCGTTCCGAACCGCTCCCGGCCTTGCCGATGGACAGATCCTCCCGGGTGATTTCAATCCCGGCCGCCTCGGCGTTCTGCAGGTAGTACATGTCCGCCTGGGCGTTTAAGAATCGGGCCTGGGCCTGGGCCACCACGTCGTGCAGGTTGACGTTGGCAAACTTCAGGTACCAGTCGCCCTTTTTCCAGCGGCGGCCCCGCAGGGCCAACATGGTGGCCACCAGGTTGTAAAACAGCGGCATCTTGGCCGCCTGGCGGGTGGCCACGTCGGCCAGGAGCATCTCCGCCTCGGCGTTGGACAACCGCTCGGTGGTGGACCAGTGCAGCCCCAGCATCCAGGGCGGCAGGCCGGTCTTGGCCACGACCTGCTCCAGCACGTGCCGGGAAGGAACTTCCAGCTCCAGCACCTGGTTGTCGTGGCCGATCACCTCGATGGTCAGTTCCGAATCTTTATCAATGGCCCGGATAAAATCAGCGGATTTCCCCTCCCGCTTGGCCCGGATGGCCGTGTTAAACTCGGTTTCGATCTGCTGCCGCCGGGCGGCGTGATCAGTACCGTCCTTTTTGCTGGTCTTGTAAATGATGTTGAAGGAGGGATCGCCGAACCGCTCCCACACGTTCAGCAGGGAATTGTCAATGGTGGTCAGGATCTTGGAGACAAATTCGCACGACCGCATCAGCGGCGTGCCATAAGGGTTCTGGTTCTCATTACAAATAGAGAAATAGATCAGGCTGTCGGGATTCAGGGTCCGCCAGTCGATGTCGTCATCTGCTTTCTGGGAGATATCCAGGCCGTCTCCGGCTCGGGAAAACTTGATGAACTTGGAATCCGCCGTGCGAAGCTGGACAATATCGTTGCGGGCCTCGTTGGCCACAAACTCGCCCAGGCCGAAACCCTGCTCAAAGGCCTCGTTGGTCAGCGACTGGTGAAAGGCCTGCGCTCCCCGCTGCACGTCATTCACCCGGATATTGTCCATCCATTCCGAGATTTCGTCTTTTAAATCCTCGCTGTTGCCGGCCACCTCGATGTGCCCGTCCAGAGACACCAGGCGGTTGATGGCCGCGTCCACAATCGGGATCGACTCCCGGAGGAACTCAAAAAAAACCGGCTCCACCTTGCGGGCGATAAATTGCTTGTAATACGGGGTAAACGGACCCTGGCCATAATTCGGCCGGAGCTGAAACCCGCCGGTCCGGTCGGAAGCGGACGTGGCCTTGGGTCGCCTGCGGAATAGATCAAGTAAGTTCATGCGAATATGTCCTCCACTGCTTCGGCCATGATCCTGGCCAGTATCTGGGTGCGATCCGCGTCGATCATATGATCATCCTCTTTTTTATAGATGCGATGCCGTTGACCCACGCGAACGGTATGGTTGGTGTAATACAAAACAATGTCCGGGTCGGGCGGATACTCCAGCTCCTGGCGCTGCATCTTCTTGGTCAGCAGATCCGTGGCCAGCTCCTTTAAAGTGATCCGGGCCGGCTTGCCCGTTTTGGCGTCAATGATGGTCTCCCCGCTTTCGGCCACGTTGTCGGTGGTGGACTCAAACATGAACCCCCGCAGCCGGTCGTCATAATTCTTGTCCTCGTATATCGCCAGGCCCTGCAGGTCATGGGCCACCGCTGACCCGGCATTGCCGAAGTCTGTCCCCCAGATCAACGACTCCTGGGGCCCATACACCTCATCTAACGCGTCTAAGGCCTGGCACTGCTGGTCATAGGTCACGTGCTTCATCTGCAACCGGGCCACCAGCCGCTCTTTTTTGCCGATAATGTTCTTGACGTATAACTCCGACGGGTCCCCGGAAAAGCCCAGGTCAGCCCCGCCCCGCTTGGCCCCGGGCACGGTCTCAAAAAACGCCTTGATCTGCCGGGTGAACTCCGATTCCCCCTCCTCATCAGCATCAAAAAAAGTTGAGGCCCGAAACGAGGTATCCACCAGCATCTCCGTCTCCGGGATGGGCTCGGCCTCCGCCCCCCCCAGCCGGCACCGGTACCCCCGTACCAGCACCTCGTTGTCCGCCGAATTCACCAGCACCTTCAAGGCCCGGTACTCCGGTATCTCCTTAATGCAATACTTCAACTGGTGCCACGGAAAGACCGTGTTCTCCGGGTCCCCGTCCTCCCCCATCACATTATGCTGATACTCCGGCGAATCCTCCCCGCCGTACTGATCCACGTAAAACTGCCGGCGGTCGGTCGACCAATACGGCGGCGGCATCAACGTTTTCGGCCACTGAAACAACTTGAAATTGAGGTTGGCCAGCAGCTTGTCCGAAACCACCGTTTCCCCTTCCTGCTTCCCCGCCGCCCGCTGGGCCAGCTTGAAAAACTCGCAGGAGCGGTCCCCGTCCGGCACCGAATAGATCTTGGCCACGGCCGTCGGCTTCATGGCCCGCCAGAACTCCGACCATTGTTTTTTGTTCTTGTCCTTGGCGGCCTCATCCTTGATGGCAAAGGTGCGCACATGCACGCCCCGGTAGGCTTCGCCGTCATGGCCGGACGGCCGGAAATCCACCTTGAACCCGTTATGCAGATAAATGGCATGATGCGGATGTTTTTTGTGACGATCGAGGACCTTTTCCAGGTCCGGATTCCAGGAAAACTGATCGGTCAAAGACTCGATGATTTCTTCTAAGTGGGTCTGTTGCGGCGCTCCGATCAGGCCGGTGCCGCCGGGATTGGTAAACATTTTCCACAATGTCCAGGCCACGATCTCCCGGGTTTTGCCCACTTCCGCGCCGCACTTGTGGATGGTCGATCCCAGATGCCGTAACGATTCGATCTGATAATCAAAAAAATTATACGGATCCTGGTGATCCGGGTCTTCCGGCTCCCGCAGAAACGCCGTACACCACAAATAAGGATCCTCGCAGATGATCGCCAACTGAAACTCATCCAGGCTGCGAAAGGCCCCCGGCAGCTCGCCCCGGGCCACCTGGTGCCAGGTCCAGTCCAGGTCCGCCAGGGTGGCGTCAAAATGCTCCCGCGGCACCACCAGCCGGGAGGACAAATCGGCCAGGCTAATCGGCTCCATCCTCGTCCTCTGTTTGATCCTTGCGGCTGGCCGACATCCGGGAGCCCGCCTCCCGCATCAGATCGGCAATGGTTTTCACGGCCTCCTCCTCGTTGTCGTTTTTGGCGGCCGCCTTGGGCGTCATCAGAAACTGCTCCGGCGTCATGTTCAAATCCGCGATCATCTTCGGCAATGCATACAAAGAAGGATGCAGCTTGATCTCTTCCTGATAGATGTTGCCGCTCTTGTCGTACTTCTGGGCCCGGACAATGGTGCCGTCCCGGAGAATGTCCTCCTGCAGCATCTCCAGAATCCGCAGTGAATTGCCGATATTGACCGCGGAAATCTCCAGGAAATCGGCACTGTCATCCGGATTGGACAGCATTTGATGAACCGATCGAATGATCGAGAGCAGCTCTTCCGCGTCCAGACAGTCGCCGCCGGGCGCGGTGGCGCCCTTTTTTACCAGCTCGCAGGGGTATTTCGGGCAGGTGGACAGACACGGCTTGATCCGGGTCAGCATGTTGCGGGCATACCGGCCGTGCTTCCAGGCGTTTCTGTTGCCTTTGAGCCCCTCCCGGGGCTGCGCCGCCGCGTCCCGCCGCTGCTCCAGGGCCGCTTCGCTCACTGTATACTGGCGCCGCACCTGGTGCTTATGGCCGATGCCCACCTCTTGCCCATCGGCGGAATCTTTGCCGCCGCCATTTCCGGCCGCGGCCGAGGAGCCGCCGGCGGACTCGTCCCCGGCGCTCTCTGCCAGCCCGTACTTTTCCGCCAGCTCGGCCACCACTTCTCCGGATTTTTTCTGCGCCGCATCCCAGTCGCGCAGATTCGCCGCCGTTGGCTCATCATGATATGATTTGGCACACCGGCTGGCCGCCGAAACCACGATTTTCAGCCGCGTGGCGTCGTCATCGCTGGCAACGTCCAAGATTTTTTGGATTTTTTCCTGCATTTTCAGGCCTCCTATACCTGCCCCCCATCATACCCGCGCGCGCGGACACGTGCTGGCAGATGATGTCACTTTTTTTATATCAATATATAGTAGCCTTATTTACCCGCCCTTCCATATATTGCGTTTTTATCTTTTTCTACATTTTTTCTATATTTTTTTTATTTTTCCCCTTGACATCGGATATAAAACAGGTATAATGGTAGGTAGGATAAAAAAAGCCGGAGCGGATGAGGCCCGCCCCGGCGCATCACAACCAACCACAACACAGGAGGGATTGGCCATGACAAAACTCAACAAATCACAATTTCAACAAAAAGTCAAGGGTGTTAAGGTCCAAATTGATACATCAACAAAAATCCGCTGCCGCCACATCACACAGCATCAGCGCTCGGCCTGGGATCTGCCGCCCCAGCGGCCGGTGGAATATTTTGAGATCTGCCCGGCTCCCGGTGCAATCGATAAATACACACCGCAGCGTGTGTTTAGCTGGATTACTATCCCGATCATCGGCAAAAGCGCCTGGACCAAAACCAACTACAACCGGATTTTCCCCGCCATTGCCGATTATATCGCGCTCTGGCGCCGGGAAGCCGCCGCTTGGCGCAAATCTCATCAAAAAAAGATCCGGGATTCGCGTCGCAAAGCAAAAATTCGCCAGGCAGCCGCAGAGGCTGGCGTTTATAGCGGGCAGTTCGGCAGCGATGAGCATCAGGTTTATGTCGGCCATATGGTCTGGGGGGCTGCCGCCAAAAAACTCCTGGCCGCCGGCGATTTTTTGGCCATCGTCGATGAAGAGCGGACCCGGACATATGCCAAATCCAGCGACTGGCGGCCGTCCACACGGACCGACACGTTCCTGGTCGGCCGCAATGAAAACGGCAATGCGTTTGCCCACCAAATCCCCAACAACATCGGTAGCGTAGTTGATGCTCTGCGCTGGATCTGGCGCGATAACGATCTCGAGGCCCGGCAGGGCGACATTGGTTTGACCCGGTCAACGCTCAAACATATCCGGGGACGGGAGACCGATATCGACGTAATGGGGCACTCCCGGCATCGGTTTATCGGTGAGGTTTATCAAAACGGATCGACGCACGTGAGGTCAGGATTCCTCTACCACACCGCCGATCAGCACCCCCCGGTTTATGTTGATGGCTCCCGCTGGCGCCGTATCGTAATCGCCAGGCGCTCGCAGATCGGACTGAGTTCCGCAGATTAACCCAAACCGGCCCCGGCTCCGGCCGGGGCAAAACAAAGAAGGAGAACGCCATGAATTTCCACCAACGACTCCACCACCCCGCCGGCCAGCGGGCGCCGGACGCTGCAGAATGCCCGGCCGAATTTATCGAGTTCCTGGCCGGCCGGTACCGGATATCACCGCGCTATACAGGCCAGATGAGCTGCACACCGCACGGCCGGTATTAC
This sequence comes from Desulfobacterales bacterium, assembly GCA_018399455.1. Lineage (GTDB taxonomy): Bacteria > Desulfobacterota > Desulfobacteria > Desulfobacterales > Desulfosalsimonadaceae > M55B175. Next base: position 5,911 of record JAGYOT010000002.1, on the reverse strand, counting down.
GCCCGCATTTCCAAGCGCACGCTCTACCAAAAAAAATGCAGCGTGCTGGCCGGTGAAATCCTCATCCCTACCACGCAGCTGGATCTGATCCGGTTCTCGCGCCAGGTTTCATCCCGATGGCTGCCCATCGTCCAGGTCCACCGCGGCGAGGCCATCGGCATATTGATAGATCGCAAAATTGTAAATGGAGGCACAAATGGATAAAGACAACAGACCCCTGGCCCAGGTTGCACCCAAAATCCGGGCGGCCGCCATGGATTGGTGGCTCAAATTTTTCGAAAACAAAAACTCCGCTGCGAGTTGGGCGCTGGAGGAAATTCCCTACCTGGTCGACGTCACCCTGGCCCGCATGCGCGGCCGATTCTCCCGCGGGGAATTGATGATGATGGTCGACGTGCTCAACGGCCACCAGGCCGTCATCTCATACATGAGCCACGGCACCACCGGACACCATATCGGACTGTCTATCATGGACAGCTTCGAAATCTATCCCGGGCTTTACGAGGAGAAATGGGGAGTCGGCAAGGACACATTTCTCGACAAGCTCCGCGCCTGCACCCGCTGGGAGCTGGCTTGCCTGGAACTCTGGATCGCCGGCTTCTGGAATGGCCGGTTCAACGAGGAAAAATTCATGGAAGACTGGCTGAATATCCTGTTGGAAGATAACACCGAAACCAAAGGAGGCGACAAATGATGACGTCTTATTTCGCCAAGCCCGGCGTCCGCCAAAACCCGGACGCCGTCTCCATCGCTCTCTATACCCCGCGCTGGTGGGGGAAAGGCCGCCGATTTCCCGCCCTGGCCCCCACCCGGGACATGCTCAAGGCCGGGTATGATTATGAGCAATACCTGGCCCTGCTGGGGGCCCGGGGCCTGGATCCGGACGAGATATACGCCCAGCTCACCGGCAAAATCATCTGCTGTTGGGAAAAATCCGGCAAACCCTGCCATCGTTACATGGTCGCTCACTGGCTGGCGTCAGCCCTCGGCCTCGACCCCATCCAAGAGCTCGAATAACCGACGGCCGTCAAAATATCGATGGTCACCAACCCCAAGCCGGCGGGCCAGCTCCCGCCGGCTTTCATTATCCGCGAACACGATCACGCAATAAAAATCATCCGCGTCCCGCTGCAAGTTTTTGTCTTTGATCTTATCAAACAGGTCCCGCGATTTACGCAGCTCCTGGGCCATATTAACCGCTTCGTCCGTGTCCAGGGAGTCAAACCCGAACAGGCGGAATTTATCCGCCTCATCAAACCCCATCTTGGTAACGTCGATTTCTTCGTCCCCCATCAACTGCTCCAGGGTAACCATATCAAAATCACCCTGGGCCTCGGGATTGTTCATGAACACGTTCTGCTCTTTTTCGGTTTTCTCATCCATCTCCACCACGGTCACCCGCAGCTTATAATCGCTCTTGCGCTCCAGGGCGTCTAAGGCCTGGACCCGCTGGTGACCCGAAACAATATTGCCGGTGGTACGGTTCCACACGATCCCGCCCAGCAGGCCCACCTGCTGAATATTTTTTTTCAGCCGCTTTTTGGCCGTCTTGGATATTTTCCGGGGATTATACGGAGCGTTCTGCAGCTCTTCCCGGGAAATCTCAATCTCTTCTCCGGTGATATATTTGGATAATTTCGGCTCGGCCGTTTTCTTATTTGTCGATGCCATACCACTCCCTCCGCAACACTACCGCCTCCACAATTTGCTCTATATCTCCGTTCGTAACGGTGATATTAAGCAACGGCCCCTTATTGATCGTTCACGATCCGCCGCACCTGGCGGACCGACAAACCCCACATAATGGCCAGCTCTTCGTGGTTGTTGCCCGCAAACCGGTTGCGGATTTTCCGGTTCCGCTCTTCAACGATGAGCTGGGTAACGGTGGGCACGGTAATCCGCAACCCTCCCAGCTCTTCATAAAGAATCCGCATGATCTCCGCCCCATCTTCCTGGCCAAACGACACCCGAAAACGATCTGCCAGGTGGGTCAACGCGTCCCAGGTTTCACTCTGCTGAGCCATCAGGCACCCCCGTCCAGATTTGTTCCCATTCTCGCCAATATTCCCGCAATGAGCGGTATTCCTTCTTTAATCTCCCCCGCTGCGGCAAATAGCGATCCGTGGTCGAGATATTACGATGCCCCAGCCGTTCGGCAATGGCGGCGATGTCATACCCCTTGATCGCCCGCAGGTCCGAAGCATGGGTGGCCCGGAACATATGCGAGGTCACCGCCGGCTTCCGGACCTGGGCGGCCTCGGCATGGGTTTTCACGATCCGGTCCACACTCCGCGGTACCAGCGGCCGCCCTGTCGGCTTGTCCCCCCGGCGAAACGACACAAACACCGCCGACCCCGTGGTCGCGCCGGTCGACACCCGCATGGCCACCCACTGCCGCACAAACACCGACGGCGCTTTCCAGAGCTCCACCACCCGGGACGATCCCTTCTTGCCGAGATCCTCGGGAATATGCACATTGATATATTCTCCGTCATCGGCCAGATCTCCAATCCGGAGCCCGCACAGCTCCCCCACCCTCAACCCGGCAAACGCCAGCAGAATCAACAAGGCGTTGTCCCGCATCCCCTTGGCGCTGTATATGTCCACCTGGCGAAAAATCCTCAAAATTTCACGCCTGGTGAACGACTGGATTAATTTTATCCGGACAATCGGTGTCGGTATCCCATAAGTCACATCCTCCTCCACAAAGCCCTCATACTGGAGCCAACGCCAGAAAGACCTGATCGTGATCAGCTTGGTCTTTCTGGTCGAGTTGGAGTTGCCCACGTTATAGAACAGATGCTCCATATATCGTTCAATATCCGGCCTGGTCACCTTCTTGAACACAATCTTCCGGCCCTGGCCAGGCCCCGCGAACGACTCATACCAATTAATAAATTCAAGCAGATATTGTGTATAGGCGGCCACGCTCTTCCGCGACATTCCCCGAAGAATCAGCATGTGCTCACCCCATCGCTTCAACTGGTCGGCAATATTCATTTCCCCCCGGACCCCCCTATGGTTTCAATTTCAAAAAACCGGCCCAATTTACAGCCACCAATGGGCGAACACCCTGGCCGCCGGCGCTGAATCTTTTGGAGGGGGGACCCCATCCCAACCATTAACCGGCCCCACCCAAAACTACAAAAATCAACTTTCCCAAAACTAACCGCACAATTCCCACCAACACCCAACCGCCAGGCCCTGCCAATCCTACCCTCCAAACCCACCAAACCGCACAATTTATAATTATAAGCGATAATGTCATTAAACAATCCGTCCGAAATAAACCGGTACGCGAGCCCCCACCCCGGCCGACAACCAAAACATGGGTAGAACCAACTGAAATCAGAACAAATCATAAAAACACCCACTCGAAACCGATAAGGACATACTATCAGTATTAGACGTTACCACCTGTCCAACCCCTGGCCCCTTAACCACCCTGATCCATCAAACACCCTGAACAAATACTTGAAACAATTAACTAATTCCTTATAGGGTGTAAGGACGGCCCCAAATGCCTGCACCATCCCCCTTCCCTTTCTCTACCCCTTGAAAGATAAACTACTAAAATTACAAACAAATTAAAAACAGCATCACACAATAAATTAAACAAAAATCAAAGGCCTTGATATTTTTTCCTTACACCCTACACCTAAACAATGTTTTATAAATAAAATTAATATATTAAGAGGGTGTAAGGAGAGAAAATAGGGTGTTTGCAAACACCCATCAAACACCCTCGTGCACCCTTCCTTACACCACTGCAAACACCCCTTAAAACTATTGAAATAATTAAGTTTACATTGTTTAGGGTGTTAGCAAACGGGGTTTTCCGCAAAATCTCTTCAAATGCTCCACAAATTAGTGAATGTTTAGTGACGTAAACCATTAAAAAATATATTAACTCACTATAATGTTTACAAATCTAAAGTACCTACGGCCCCGGATGATCTTATAATGAGGGAACATCCCTTCTCGGGAGAGCAGGGTCCATCCTTTTGCCTGGAGAATAGACAGATCATTCTCCAGTCTCTTGCCGAAGATGGCTGCCGAAGTATATGGATTTTTAAGTCCCTTGTTCTTGGAATAACTATCAAAAGCATACACTATTTCGCCGGCAGTGGCCGTGAACTCAATCTCCACCTGGTGGCAATATTCATTCAGATTTTTATCCCAGAAGTCCTGCGGCTTGGTTTTGATTATTTCCAGGCCGTATTCGGGATGGGTGTACTTGAACACTTCGGCATGACGCTCTGGATCATAAGTGACATCAACGTCCTTGGTCTTCATTATATAGAGATAATCCCGGACAATACCATTGAGCATCTTCAAGATATCATTCGATCCCGTCTCCATTTCCCTGGAGCGCTCATTTTGATACTCAATCCACCGCCGGCGAATCTCCGCCTCTCCATCCTCCACTCCAAACATGACGTTATTTTTAGAATAATACGGGATATGTGGGAGGACATTCTGGAGGATAACCATTAACAATGAAATATATTCATTGTTTCGCTCCATGCAGTGATTCTTGTACTCTTTTCTCAGGATGGTCATATAATTCCGCCGCTCGGAGATATGCGGCAGGATTTTTTGGGAGATCAGCTTGATAATGGCGGAAAGAATTAAATCACGGTGCTTTTTGAGGTGCCTGGTTACATCAGAATCGATAAAATCTTCAGCGTGGTATTGACTATGAAATTCAACCTCACAGGTCCTGGAGATCAATTCCGACAGCGTGAACGGCTCAATCGCCGTAGTCAACACCAGGCTCTTGGGCCTCTCCTTGATCGTGTCGCTGTCCGTGCCCGACATCCGCTTGGTCTTGGAGCTCTTACTGGCCGCCAGCAGCAAAAAATCATTCATCCCCATATTAATGTTCTTCTGCTCCAGGTTGTCGATGAATAACACCGGATTCCGGCTGGCCTCGGCAAAAGCGCTGGCGCTCGACTGCGATCCGACATCCTCGATCCCGTAAATCAACATCGATATCAGCCTGGCCCCGGTGGTCTTTCCGCTGGCCTTGCTCCCGGAAAACTTCATCAGCATCTGCATATTTGAAAAATCAAACAAAAAGGCCGACATCATCCAGGCCAAGATCAAATATTTCTGTTCCCGTTCACACGCCAGATTGTCAAAAATAAGCTCCTTGAGCATCCGGAAACCCTCCTTGACATCAGCGTCCGGAATAAACGAGAACGGCTCAATGGTATCGCTGGTCCGCAGCAGAACATTGTCATCATTCATACCGTTGGGCAGCTCTTCGATATAATTCTGCCCCACCTTCAATATGGTGTTATCCGGGGAATTCAAATTAACATAAACGGTATCGGTCTGATCGTCAGTAAAAAGCCAGTTGGCCGCCTGGATCTCCACCCCGTAACTGTATCCCCGATTCGCCAACGCGCACCACACCGACCTCCCCGGCTCCCGGGTCGGCAACAAATCAGTGGTCCGCATCATCAACGAATTAAACGGAAGATTATTACTGATCTCATAGGTCTTATGCTTATAGAGCAGAAAGACCTCGTCCTTCTTTGTCCGGAAAAACCGACCCCGCGCCTTGAAATGATTAAACAGCATATCGCTGATAACAATCGGATCGGCATCGGCTTTTTTCAGGAGCGACTCAAAATACAATGACAGCTTGCGCTTGATGTCCGTCTCTGTCTCCAACTGGTCATCAATCGCCTTCCTGGAAAAACCCAACCCCTCCAGCTTCTCCACAAAAACCTGCTGCCGAATCTCACTCTCCAGCGCGATCGCCTGGAACACCTTAAACCGGTTCAGGTGGTCCAGCTTTTTTTCCATGTCCTCCCGCCGGCCGGCCTGAAGAATCTCCCAGGACAGATAATCAACCGCCTCCGCCTTCAGCTTTTCCACGGCCTCCCGCTTTTCCCTGGCG
>JAGYOT010000199.1 GCA_018399455.1 Desulfobacterales bacterium | reverse complement strand
TTATACGCCTGAGTCTTGAACTTTGCCCAAGAGGCCATTGGCGAGCCTTGTTGATAGCTCTTGGCGAAGCGCAGCCAAAGCGAGCTGTTGTCTGAGCCCGAAATCCCCCTGATGGGGACAGGCTTAAGCCTGTCCCCGGTTGTGCAAGGCGAGACAGGCCTCGGGGCAACTACCGGTGATGACGTTATAAAATAGACCATAGCTTTACGTTCCTTTCTGCAAAAATACCACCGCGGCGGGATAAATCGCTTTTTACGAGTGCATCAATATGCAGGATTGCTCGGGGGCTCACTCGGCAGGGGGCAGGCTGCTCATAAAATCAAGCCTATCTCCAACACCCGCCCCTAAGCGGTCAAAAAACCCGCGGTTGACTTCGAGGGCGTATTTTGCCCTTTTTTTTGAACGGATTATCGTTTCATCCAAAGGCCACATCTGCCGGATATCCACGATCTCCCCGTCTTTATTGAGAAAGGCAATATCGAGCGGGATGAGCGTGTTCTTCATATAGAAATATAGATACCGCTCCCGGGGATAAATAAAAAGCATGCCGGTTTCCGGGGCCATCTTTTTTCTGTGCATCAGCCCTTTGCTCCTGGCTTCATCGGAAGCGGCCACTTCAAATGAATAGACATGGCCGTTTATTCTTATTTCTGCGGTATTGCGACTATCGATGCAGCCGGGAACGACCAGTAACACGAAAAGACAGTAAATGAAGCAGCAAGAAAAAATGACAGGGCGCATATCCCGATCCCTTCTGTTGATTAAAGGCTTAGCAATTTGCTTTTTTGGCATCTTTCCGGGTCAGCGGATTGATCCGGGAACGCAGGCGCACGAGGCCCCACGCACTCCTTCATCTATCAGATAAGAAAAATATTTCAAGAAAGTTGACCTGAACGGAGAATAACACAGGAAGGAAAGCTACCGGGACAGAAGCAGGATAAAATGAAGTGCATTCTCATCAAAAATGATTATAATTTATAATCTGGAAAAAGGAGGATTCCTGTATGCCACAACTCAAAAGTCCCATGGATATCCTGAGACTGCTGGACCATTCAAACTGCCGGCAGTGCAATGAACCAAGCTGCATGGCGTTTGCCGCCCAGGTCTTTAAGGGCAAAAAAAAACTAAGCGACTGTCCTAAACTGGATCCGTATGTGATTGAACAATACGGCGAAGGTGTTGAAAGCGGCGACAGACCGCCCACCTCCGAAGAGGCGGTGGAGGCCTACGTCAAAAGCCTGAAACAAGAGGTCCGGAAAATCGACCTGCCTGCGGTAGCTGAAAAACTAGGGGGTGTGTATCAATACGGACGTCTGACCCTCAAGGTGCTTGGCAAGGCGTTCAGTGTTTATCCGGACGGAACCCTTTCGGCTGAGATTCACACCAACCCGTGGGTATCCGTTCCGGTGCTGACCTATATCACCAAAGGCGCCGGCAGGAATATCACCGGCAAATGGCTCCCGTTTCGCGAATTGAAACAGGGCAGCGCCTGGAGCGGCCTGTTTCGCCAGCGCTGTGAAAAGCCCCTGAAACAAATCGCGGACAACGATTACGACCTTTTCGTGGACCTGCTTGACGTGTTTAACGGCCGTCCGGTTGAGCATCTGGATGCCGATATCGCCCGAGTGTTTTATGTGCTCCCCAAGGTAGCGATCATGGTTTGCTATTGGCGCGCCGAGGTGGATTTTGACTCAAACCTCAATATCTTTTTCGATGAAGCCGCTAACGACAATTTGGACATCGCCTCTATCAATGCCCTGGGCTCCGGCCTGGCCCGGATGTTTGAAAAACTGGCCGTAAAACACAGCACCGGTCAGCCATTTGCAGTGAGCCTGTAGCTATCGCTTCTGCAGTTATTTTGGCCGGGTTTTGTTTTTGACACCTTAATCCGGGAAGGAAAAGAGAATCATGCCTGTTTTTGATCATATGCCAATGGGAGAAGAAGGGCTCAAGGAGATTTACGCCTGGATCGATGGTTTTGTTGAAAATAGAAGGGATATTGCGGAAAAAATCCTACTGGGCCGATCAGAACATGATGAATGGGAGATTCCGGCCGTTATTGTAACCAACAAATCCATCCCGGCCGATGAAAAACAGACAGCCATTGTGACCCTTGCCAGGCATGGGCATGAAAGGGGCACGAGAGTCGTGGGGCCGGAGATCCTGCAATACCTGGGAAGTGATGAAGCCAGTGAGACCCGGGACAAACAGACGGTTATCGTCGTACCCGTTGTAAACCCTGAAGGCGTCGTTACTGACAAATTCAATTCCACCCTGTACGGCATCACAGATCTTGAAAAAAAGATCTTCGGGACTCTCTGTTCAAAATGGATACCGGATATGATGATCGATTTTCACAGCCTCGGGAAAACCGAAGGAGCAAAGTACGACATCGGCGACATGGAGGTCATCATTCCGGCAAACACCACCAAATGGGCCATGGATGAACAGATTCATCAGTATGTGGCCAATGAAATGCTGAAAAGGGCAGAGGAAAATGGGTGGCCTTATGAAATTCACACACTGGAGGATCTCAGCTTCTACTATTTTGGGGAACCGGGCGGGCGGCTGCCTCAGAAGTATTTGCAGGAAAAGGTGTTTTTGCTGCACATTCAAAATCCTTACGAACAATATGAGTTCCCGGAAAGCCTGAGCGGGTATACGAATTATACCTGCGGCCCCGCCTATCTCAGATGGCATACGCTGGTCTTTGGAATGGAAACCAACCATTGGTCCATAAGCCCTGAGCAGGGGTTGGGCGAGAGCGGCATGATTCCCTGCAGAGCCCTTCTGGAGATGGGGAACCGCAGGTTCTCATGGGAAAAGGATACCGGCTATCCCACAAACATTCTTTGCGGCGATTTCAGAATTTCTATCCGGCCCAGGGGAAATAATCCAGGCGAGAGAAGGATATCCCGTGAGAAAATATGGAAGGGAAGGTTTTATTTTGATATTCTCAAAAGAAAAATGCCGGATCCTGAAACCACCCTGGCTGAAGTGCGGTATACAGGTGAGAATTATCCCCTCGATTTTGATATCTGCCTGCGTATGCGTCAAAACCATATCAGAGGGGTAACGATCGAAGACCGTGAGGTTGAATTCGAGACATTCAGGGATGGTTGTGCCACTTTCCTCTGTATTCCGGTCACATTGGCCGGGTCGGGGCATGCGAAAATAAAAATTGAACATGACGCATTCAAAAGGGTTGCACAGGCCGCCACAGGCTAAATCAACAGTAAAGAAACAAAATTTGATCGCTTCGCAAGAGAGAGAACCACTGCACCGCTGAGGCAATATGCTGATGAAGCATTCCACAAAGATACAGCCGATTCCGCTTGGGTTTAGCCAAAGTTATATCCTGCAGGGAGAGGGCACGGTCATGGTGGACGGCGGGATGCCCGGGAAAACCCGTCAATTTATAAAAGGCATTCAAAAAATGTCTCTTTCCCCCGGAGATATCCGCCTGCTCATCCTAACCCACGGCCATTACGATCATATCGGCTCGGCATGCGCCATTAAAGAAATCACCGGGGCCAGGATCGCCATGCACGAGCAGGATGCCGACTGCCTGGAGAGATCCCTGAAACTGATGCCTCCCGGGGTTACACCATGGGGGAAATTTTTAATCCGGATCATGGCAGTATTTATGCCTTTGGTTGATTTCCCCGCTGCCCATGTGGATATCGTTTTAGACGATGACCCGTTTCCTTTATCCGAATTCGGCATTGAGGGACGGGTGATCCATACGCCGGGCCATTCACCGGGGTCGGTCAGTGTTTTACTGGATTCCGGGGAGGCGTTTGTCGGGGATCTCGCCATGAATACGATTCCTTTGCGTATTCGCCCGGGCCTGCCGATATTTGCCCAAGACCTCCGGAAAGTTGAAAAAAGCTGGCAGACCCTTCTGAACGCCGGGGCTACGATGATTTATCCGGCACACGGCAAACCATTTCCTGCTGAAAAAATAAGGCGCGTCCTGAAAACCATCCGGTGAGAGATTGACTCAAAAGTTGGATGATATCCTGCGATGATAGTGCTGCCTGATAACGAGCAGCTGCCTCTGTCCGAACTATCCTGCCCAACGCGATTATGCATTCAAGCCGTGCGGTCCGGGGGGAAGGGATATGCTCAGCACCTGCCCTGATCAGGCCCGGATGAACATTTTGGCGCACCAGATGACCTCGCCGATAATCCGAATTTCCTTGGTACCGGCCTCATATGGGGCATATTCCAGGCGATTGTCACTGATGATCCGGATCATGCCGTTGACCAGGTATTCCAGACGCTTGATAATAATGGTGTCTTCAATGCCGATTGCAAAAATACTGCCGGATTTGATGCGGGTGCGGCCCATATCGATCATTACCATATCCCCGTCTGAAATCGTGGGTGTCATGCTCTCGCCTTCCACCATCATCAAAACGATATTCCGCACAGAGGTGGCCACTTTTCTGAGCCAGTCTTTTCTGAAGGCATAAAGCTCTCCGTATTGCTCCGACATGACCACATGACCGCCGCCGGCGTTCAGCTTCGCTTCCGCCATAGGCACAAAATCGAAAAGGCCCTGGCCCTTGTAAGGTTTTGGGGGCATGCCGCCTTTTGTACGGGCCAGCGGCATTTGAGGCCGCGGTGCTCCAGGATCCTTCTCTGACACTGCGATGCCCTCACCCAAGCCCAGCATATCCGCATAGTTCGTCCCCAGCGCCCTGGCAATTGCATGAAGGGTTTTAATGGTGCCGATCCTGGTGCCGGCTTTTATCTGATTGAGGTATGACTGGGAAATGCCGGCCTCAATGGCTATCTCGGTTTGAGCCCCTCTACCTTTTC
>JAGYOT010000198.1 GCA_018399455.1 Desulfobacterales bacterium | reverse complement strand
ATAACCGGCCCCCAGAAGCAGGGCCGCCTCGGTCATGTTGGGTGTGATCACATCGGCATGGGTGATCAGGGAACCCATCTCCACGATCATGTCCGGGGCCAGCGGACCATAGAGGGAGCCGTCATCGCCCAGCACCGGGTCAACCACCACCAGCTGATCAGGTCTTCGGAAATGCTCGATAAATTCGGTAACAATGGAAACCTGGCGATGAGAACCCAAAAAGCCGCTGTAGATAGCATCAAAGCCAAGCTGCAGACGCTTCCAGTGCGATATCAGGTCCGACATGTGTTCGGTCAGATCCACAAAATAATAGTCGGAGAACTTGCTGTGGGTCGAGAGCACTGCGGTGGGCAGCGGGCACACCTGGATGCCCATGGTGGAGAGGATCGGTATAACCACTGTCAGGGACGCCCGGCCAAAGCCGGAGAGATCATGAATGGCGGCAATTCGTTGAACAGGATTTTTCATGTCTGCTTTATATGCTTTTTCATGCCGGGGATCAAGTGCTGATATTTCTACCTGGATTTGCCTCTGCATTTTCGTTATGATATATTAAGTAATGTTTGGGCAGCACTAATGTTTGTTCCTGAACGGTTAGAATATCGATCATTTAAAAACACTTGCCATTGCCCGTCCACAATTGAAAAACGCATTTGCGGACGGCCGATAGCCAGTCCTCACACCACGGCAGGCGACATTGCCGAGTCAGGAAGGGCCCTTGATGAGCCAGGAAGCCAATAAGATCATCTGCTCAATGAACCGGGTGAGCAAGTACCGCAACAAGCAACCGATCATCGAAGACATCTCCCTGTCCTACTTTTATGGTGCGAAAATCGGGGTCCTCGGACTGAACGGCGCCGGGAAAAGTACGCTGCTGCGGATTATGGCAGGAGAGGACACCGAATATAACGGTGAAATCGGATTCAGTCCGGCCTATTCCGTGGGGCATCTGGCCCAGGAACCGGTGCTCGACGAGAAAAAAACTGTCCGGGAAATCGTTGAGGAAGGCATAAAACCAATTGTTGACCTGCTCAATGAATACAACCGGATTAATGAACAGTTTGCGGAGCCGATGTCAGACGACGCAATGGATGCGCTGATCAAGCGCCAGGGCGAGGTTCAGGAACAGATGGATGCCGCCGATGCCTGGGATCTGGATGCGAGGCTGGAAATGGCCATGGATGCCCTTCGCTGTCCGGACGGCGAAACCCCGGCAAACGTTCTTTCCGGTGGTGAACGCCGAAGGGTGGCGCTTTGCCGGCTGCTGCTTCAGACACCGGATATTCTTCTTTTGGATGAGCCCACCAACCATCTGGATGCCGAAACCGTGGCCTGGCTGGAGCGGCACCTTCAGCAGTACAAAGGAACTGTCATCGCCGTTACCCATGACCGCTATTTTCTGGACAACGTGGCCGGCTGGATTTTGGAGATGGATCGCGGGCATGGCTTGCCATTTGAAGGCAACTACACCTCGTGGCTGGAGCAGAAACAGGAGCGGCTCAGGCGGGAGGAAAAAACGGAGAGCCGGCGTCAAAAGACCCTTGAGAATGAACTCGAATGGATCCGAATGTCACCCAAGGCCCGGCAGAGCAAATCCAAGGCTCGTATCAAGGCCTACGAAAATCTGGTTTCCCAGCAAGGGGCAGCCCGCGCCGAAGACTTGCAGATCTACATTCCGCCCGGACCGCGCCTGGGGAATCTGGCGGTGGAAGCCGAAAATGTATCAAAGGCCTATGGCGACCGTCTCCTGTTTGAAAACATGGCCTTCAGCCTACCGCCCGGCGGTATTGTCGGTATCATCGGGCCCAACGGCGCCGGCAAAACTACCCTCTTCCGGATGATCACCGGTCAGGAAAAACCGGACACCGGGTCCCTGCGCATCGGAGACACGGTCCGCCTGGCCTATGTCGACCAGAGCCGGGACGAATTGGACCCTGAACAAACCGTCTGGGAGGCCATCTCCGGAGGGAGGGACATCCTGGAGTTAGGAAATGTGAGTGTCAAATCAAGAGCTTACGTTGCACGATTCAATTTCACCGGTGCGGACCAGCAGAAAAAAGTGGGCATGCTCTCCGGCGGTGAACGAAACCGGGTGCATACCGCGCGCATGCTCAAAGAAGGCGGGAACGTGATCCTGCTTGACGAGCCCACCAATGATCTGGACGTCAACACCATGCGGGCCCTGGAAAGCGGGCTGGAAAACTTTGGGGGCTGCGCGGTGGTGATCAGCCACGACCGCTGGTTTCTGGATCGGATCGCCACCCATATCCTCGCATTTGAAGGCGATTCCCAGGTCGTCTGGCTGGAGGGCAACTACTCGGATTATGAAAAAGACCGGAAAAAACGGCTGGGTGCCGAGGCGGACCAGCCCCACCGGATCAAGTATCGCCGCCTCACGCGATAGAGAAAGGAATCCCGCCATGCCATCAAATCCACCGACCCGGGAGCAGGCCTGGGACCTGCTGACCCGCTACAATCAAAGTGATAATCTTATCAGCCATGCCCTGGCGGTCGAGTCGGTCATGCGCCATTTTGCGGCAAAATTCGGTGAAGACCCCGATAAATGGGGAATTATCGGGCTTATCCATGATCTTGACTACGATCAGTTCCCGGACCTGCACTGCCGGAAAACCGAGGAGATCCTGAATGCGGAGGGCTGGCCGCAGGAGTATATCCGGGCGGTTTTAAGCCACGGCTACGGCATTGTCACCGATGTTGAACCGCAGAGCCTGCTTGAAAAAACCCTATACACCATCGACGAACTAACCGGCCTGGTGGCTGCCGCTGCACTGGTCCGGCCGTCAAAAAGTATACTTGATTTAAAGCCCAAATCCGTTAAAAAAAAATGGAAGGACAAACGTTTTGCCGCCGGGGTGGACCGGCGAATCATTGAAGATGGCTGCAGCCGAATGAATATGGAATTGTCCGAGGTGATCAGCGAGACCATTGCCGGCATGCAGCCCGTTGCGGAACGTATCGGACTCAAAGGGAGCCCTCCGGAAGACTAAGGCGAAAGAGCAAACCGGGATACAAAGACTAAGGGAGGAAGCCAGGAAATGAATTCACAGCAGCCGGCAGTTAAAACCGTTTATACATTCAGCGATTATCTGTCCTGGACTTTTTTTAGCGCAATCCCCGTATTAATTGCCGTTTACGCCACAGCCAGGGCGTCTGTTGCACAGAAATACCACCCCGGGATTCAGGCAGGGGAGAATAGCCGTTGATTGGCGTCAAAGAAGCAGCCCGGAAAGCCATTGACCACTTGACGTCACTTTACCCGGACACCGACCTGGGAAGCATCCTGTTTGAGGAAGCTGAACTCACAGACGATGACCGATTCTGGATCATTACGCTGAGTTACAAAAGTCCCGTGGCCGCCAGCGGCGTGGGGCAATCGGTCTTCGTAGGTGACCGGAGCTACAAGGTGTTCAAATTGATGGCCGATACCGGCGAGATTCGATCGATCAAGAATCGCGCCCTGAAATAGGGCCTGAACGGAAAGCCGTGTTTTCCGTCGGTCCCTGAACAACCATCTCAGAGGAGACCTGCTTATGACAACCCAAATGCCCCCCCGTTTCCAGGTCGGTGACCAGTTTTTTGACCAAGCCATCTATGACTGCTACAGGAGCATCGGCTATCCTGAGCAATGGCTTTCTGAAGGCCGGTCCTATGCACCGGAAGATGCCTACGTCATCAGTCACCCAACCTGGTTTTTCGAGTCCATGCCCGAGGTTCCGGACATCTCCGTTTATGAGCTGTTTCGAAAAACTGCCGAAAGATGCCCTGAAGAAACGGCTGTCATTTTTCTGGACAAACCGGCCGCTTACCGGGAGCTCGACACGCTGATCAGAAAATATGCGGCGCTCTTAAAGAATCTGGGCATAAATAAAGGCGACGTGGTCGCCACCATGCTGCCCAACTCACTGCAGCACATTGTGGCCTTTTACGCGGCGGCCATGATCGGGGCCGTTCACAGTCCCATCAATGTCATGTATCAGGCAGAGGAGGTTGCCTACCAGGTAAAGGATTCAGGCGCCCGGGCCATCCTGATACTTGATCTGCTTTTTGACAAGGTAAAACCGCTGGTCGATGCCGGAGCCCTTGAACATGTTGTTGTCACCAACATTAAAGACTGGGCGGCCGATGATGCCATAGTCTCAGAGGCTCTGAAAATGTTCTGGAATGTGTCCAAAAACCCGATCCCGGGGACCCTGGATTTTTTTCCCGCCATTGACGAAATGACTCCCCTCGCTGATTCAGAACCCGTTAACGCCCGGTCCGACACGGCGCTGCTTCTGTATACGGCAGGCACCACGGGCAAGTCCAAGGGCGTTATTGAGACTCACCATAATCTGGTATTTAATTCACTCACCCATACCCATGCCTTCCGGGCCTGGGGGGATCACGAGGTCAATTTTTCGATCATGCCCATGTTCCACACGGCCGGATATTTCCTGCATCTTCTCCCCACCCTTTACCAGGGAGGCACGGTCATTCCGATCCCCATGTTTGATCTGGCCGATGCCTACCGGATCATTGAAACCTACGAGGTAAACGTCATCTTTGCCCCGCCGACCTTTTTTATTGCCATGATGTCAAGCAAAGAACTTATTAAAACCCATAATCTGGGAAGCCTCAAGGTCACCATCGGCTGCGGAGCGCCTGTGCCGGTGGCTGTCCAGGAAAACTGGCAGACCGCGACCGGGATAAAGCTTGTCAACGGCTGGGGCATGACCGAGACCAACAGCGGCGGCGTTATCTCCATTCCCGGGATCAAGGAAAGCGATGCCGCCCTCGGCGTACCGGTTTTTTCAGAGGTGAAAATTACCG
>JAGYOT010000197.1 GCA_018399455.1 Desulfobacterales bacterium | reverse complement strand
GTGGCATAATCCCGGCGGATTGTTCCCTCGGCGGCTTCCTTGTAATTGGTGGCGCCCATTAAGCTTCTGTTTTTTTCGATTACCCCTTCACCTTCCAGTACCATGGCAACGATCGGACCAGATGTCATGAAATCCGTGAGGCTATCAAAGAATGGGCGCTCCCGGTGGACGGCATAAAAATCTTTTGCGTGCGCCTTGTCCATATGGAGCATTTTCATTGCGGCAATCCGGATGCCGGCGGCTTCAAAACGTCTGATCACCTCGCTGATAAGCCCTTGCCCGACCCCGTCGGGTTTGATAATTGACAAAGTACGTTCCATAGCATTTCTCCTTTCACGTGGGCAGTAAATTGAAAAGCTGCTCTACCAGAAGGGGGGAGCAAAGTCAAGCGATCATAAGACACAAAAAAAACGAGTCCTTGGAAAAAGTGGCAAAGACAAAAAATCAATTGACAAGCTTTTTTACGGCAGCTACTTTTTCGTAAATTTACGATGGGCTCAGTCGAGCGTGGGCCATCCCCATCACCATGAAATTCGGACAGGAGACGGACGTTATGTTTGATGTAACAGAAGCTGCGCAACAAAAAATAAAGGAGTTTTTTCAGGGCAGTAAAGCTCGCCCCATCCGCCTTTCTTTGAATACCGCAGGATGCGGCCGGTCAGCCCTGGTTCTGGGGTTGGATGAGGCCACTAAAGATGATGAGGTGTTTGATGTCAACGGTTTTCAATTCGTGGCGAACAAAGAACTGCTGTCCGAAGCCCAACCGGTGACCATTGATTTCAGGGGTGCAGTGTTTGAGATTACCTCCAGTATCAAAATGCCTCCCGGCGGGTGCGAAGGATGCGATTCTGCAGGAACATGCGGCTAGCGATTTAGAAAATCTATCGATCTCGACAGCCTCTGCCCCAAGCCGGCATTTATGCCGGTGCTTGGGGCATGACGAAGGGAAGGGGATAAAATCGAAAAATGCGGCCATGGGCTAATTGACGGCGTCTTTTAACGCTTTGCCCGGGGTAAACTTGGGGACTCTTCTGGCTTTGATGTCAATGGGGGCGCCGGTCTGCGGATTACGTCCCTTGCGGGCTTCTCTTTTAACAGGTTTGAAAGTTCCGAAACCGACCAATGTGACGGAATCGCCCTTTTTCATCGCATCGCTGATAGATGATAAAATGCAGTCCACCGCGGCCTGAGCCTCTTTTTTGGTGCTGACGACTTTTGCGACTTCATTGACTAAATCTTTTTTGTTCAACTGATTGCTCCTTTCCTTGGGAATTAAGTTACAAGATTGCCTCTGCCAGTTTAATTGTTGTCCAGCGATTTGAGCAGGTGTGAGTAGTATAGAGAAACTTTACTTGCATGGAATATAAGTGTCAAGCAAATTCCTTGATTAACGAACTCTGACAATACCTTAATTAACGGGCCGGAGGATTGTGTCCGTCGTAAAGAGGCAGGAAACTAAGCCATAACCACTTTAATTTTATATATTTTATGGCTTTACAAAGCTAAAACGCCATCCGGGTTATACTCCGACTTAGAAATGGGGAATGCCGAAAAAATACCAGGCAATAAGCTGCGGGCCGAAGAACAGGTAAGCGATGGCTCCGAGTGAAAGAAACGGTCCAAAGGGCAGGGCGAATTTTAAATCTTTGCGCGCAAACAGCATAAACAGGAGGCCGGCCACAGTTCCGGTAACGGATGAAACAAAAATGGTGAAGCAGACTCCCTGCCAGCCCAAAAAAGCGCCAATCATTGCCAGAAGTTTGATATCCCCGCCACCCATGCCTTCTCGACCTGTTAAAAGATAATATCCTCCGGCAACAGCAAAAAGTATGCCGCCGCCCGAAAGGATACCGATCAGGGAGTCGATAAAAGAGAGTGCATCAAGGAAAAAAGAGGCCAAAAACCCGAGCAGTATGCCGGGAAGCGAAATCACATCCGGAATCAACTGGTGATCGAGGTCAATATAGATAACAACAATCAGAGCCGCGGTCATAGTAAAATATACAAAGGCTTCAAGGCTTAAGCTGAAATGAAATAGAATCAGGACGGCCATCAGGCCTGTCAGAATTTCCACCATGGGATAGCGCAGCGATATGGACTGACCGCAGTGACGGCATTTACCCCGGAGCCAAAGATAACTCAGAATGGGAATGTTGTCATAAAACCGAATGGCGTTTTGGCAGGCCGGGCATTTGGAGCCCGGGAACATGATTGATTCACCGACGGGCAAACGGGCAATGCAGACATTTAAAAAGCTGCCGATGCAGGCCCCAAAAACAAACGCGATGCCAAGTATGAAAAAATCTGCCATAAGTTTGGAATGTTTCAGTAATCACTTGAGACCCAGGCAAACAAAAAACGGCTTCACATGCCGTCTGGCTCTACTGAATGCTTGATAATAATGATTTCTCTATTTTATAACACACAAGGGCCAGCGGATTAAATGCTTTTTTCCGCCCGCGCGCTTTTTTGTATTGACATCGTTGGCTCACTGTTCAACCTTGCAAAACGACATCTGCTTTTATTAAATAGAACCGACGGGCCTGCTGAGCCCATCACCTCAGTTAACCGGGTCAACCCGGGGGCATGTTTTAACAGGTTTGAGTTTTTGAAATCAATGATTACTATCTTACATACTCAAAACCAAAGATTTGATGCACTCGTAAAAAGGCAGTTTTTGAAGAAAATACATCCCATTCGTATAAATTGATAACGTATTGCAGGAGACCTATGGCTGAAACAGACAAGGACGATCTCGTCACCTTGCTTCAAGACGACGAGCAGATCGAGGATATCCCGGAGAGACTTCCCCTTTTGCCGGTCCGGGACGTCGTTATTTTCCCGGACATGGTGCTGCCTCTTTATATCGGCCGAGACAAGTCCATCCAGGCCGTGGAAGAGGCAATGGCCAAGGAGCGCATGCTGTTTCTGGCCACTCAGAAGGACCAGACAGTTGAGGAGCCCAAGCCTGATGAAATCTTTCGGGTGGGCACAGTTTGCCGGATTTTAAGGGTTCTCAAGCTTCCCGAGGGTCATTTCAAGGTTTTGATCCAGGGTCTTGAAAAGGCCAAAATTACCAGATTTATGACCAGGAAGCATTTTTATTCTGTTAAAATAAACATAATTCCAGACATTTATTATGAATCTATTGAAGTTGAACATCAGGCTTTAATGCGTAATATTCGGGAAAATTGTGAGAAAATACTTAATTTAAGAGGTGAATACACCAGTGAAATCGGAATGCTGCTCGAAGACATTGACAACCCGGGCAAACTTGCTGATCTGGTGTCCTCAAATCTGAAACTGAAAATCGAAGAGGCCCAGGGTTTGCTTGAAGTCTCCGATCCCATCGACCGGCTTCGACAGGTCAACGATTATCTAAGCCGGGAAGTGGAGTTGTCAGCGGTTCAGGCCAAAATCCAGTCCGATGTGCGCGATGAGATCTCCAAAAGCCAGCGGGACTATTTCCTGCGCGAACAGGTAAGGGCGATCAATCGGGAATTAGGCGATGATGAGAAAACAGAGGAGGTTACTGAATACCGGCAGAAACTAAAAAAAGCCAAACTGCCCAAAGAGCCGGCCAAAGAGGCGGAGAAGCAGTTGAAACGTCTGGAGCAAATGCATCCTGACTCATCCGAGGCAACCATTGTCAGAACCTACCTTGACTGGCTGGTTGAGTTGCCCTGGAGCAAGACAACAAAGGATATCCTGGATATTCCAAAGGTCAAAGAGACTTTGGATGCAAACCATTATGGTCTGGCCAATGTCAAGGACCGTATCCTTGAGTATCTGAGCGTGCGAAAGCTGAACCCAAAAAAGAAGGGCCAGATCCTTTGTTTTGTGGGCCCCCCGGGAGTCGGCAAAACAAGCCTTGGTCAGGCTATTGCCAGCTCCATGAACCGCAAGTTTTTTCGATTCTCCCTTGGAGGAATCCATGACGAGGCGGAAATACGGGGCCATCGCCGCACCTATATCGGGTCAATGCCGGGCCGTATTTTGCAGGGATTGAAGCAGTGCGGCACCAACAATCCGGTTTTCATGATGGACGAGATTGACAAAATCGGTTCTGATTTCAGGGGGGACCCGTCCTCTGCGCTTCTTGAAGCGCTGGATCCGGAACAGAATGCCAACTTCAGCGACCATTACATCAATCTCCCCTTTGATCTCTCCAATGTCCTTTTTATTCTCACGGCCAACCTGACGGACACGATTCCATCGGCGCTGCTTGATCGGATGGAGGTGATTCATTTGTCAGGCTATACGTCGGAAGAGAAGCTGGCCATTGCGAAATCCTATCTCCTGGGACGGCAGAAAAAGGAATGCGGGCTCTCCGGGACTGATCTTCGGATCAGTGACGGAGCCCTCGGCCAGATTATTACCGAGTATACGTCAGAAGCCGGCTTGCGGAATCTGGAACGGGAACTGGGCAGTATCTGCCGCAAAGTCGCCCGTCGGATCGCGGAAGGAGAAAAACCGCCCTTCAAAATCAAACGAAACAATATTCAGCAATACCTGGGGATTCCCAAATATCTGCCTGAAATGGACCAGGAGGAAAGTCAGGTGGGGCTTGCCACCGGGCTTGCCTGGACCCAGGTCGGGGGCGAGGTTCTTTATGTTGAAGCCTCACTTATTGAAGGCAAGGGAGAGCTGATTATCACCGGCCAATTGGGAGAGGTGATGCAGGAGTCTGCCCGTGCAGCAGTCAGCTATGCCCGTTCGCATCGCCAGGATTTCGGCCTGAAAAAAAATCTTTTTGATAACCTCGATATTCATATTCATGTCCCGGCCGGGGCGATCCCCAAGGATGGCCCATCAGCAGGCATCGCCATGGCC
>JAGYOT010000196.1 GCA_018399455.1 Desulfobacterales bacterium | reverse complement strand
CCTATGTTCAGCGCTTTGCCATCCGGCGGGCGAGCGATGCGGTCAGAAAGCTGAGGGCCGAATACCCGGTGGGTGATGGCCGGTTCAAGTTCGTGGGGCATCAGGCCAATCTCATGATGCTCACCCATGTCTGCCAGCGTTGCGGTGTCCCTGAAGCCTCGCACTGGCATGACATTGTGAATTTCGGCAATACGGGATGCGCAGGCGCACCGACGGTTTTAAGCCGGCGTTGGGAGCAGTTGTGTCCGGGCGACCATGTCGCCATGGTGGTGGTGGGATCGGGCTTAACCTGGGCGCATGCCATGCTGAGGGTAGGTGAAGCGGAAATTTTATGAAGTACGCAGAGTTTTTGGACAAAACAAGTTTTGATCTGGAGTCGCTTATCGCCTTCTCCTACGGCCGGCTGATAGAGGATCCGCCCGCGTTCTTTGACGCCCGGCTGCCGGCACCGCCGTTTCTGATGGTGGACCGGATCAAGGAGATCCGGTGCGAAGGCAATAAAGGCAGCATCACGGCGGAGCAGGATATTCGGCTGGATGCCTGGTACTTTCAGTGCCATTTCCCGGGCGATCCGGTGCAGCCGGGCTGCCTTGGGGTTGATGCCGTCTGGCAGCTGCTCGGTTTTTATTGTGTCTGGCGCGGTGCACTGGGAGCGGGCCGCGCACTGGGATGCGAGGAAATAGAGTTTACCGGCCAGATCCGGCCGCATAACCGGGTGGTGCGCTTTGAGATCGATGTGATCCGGTTCCGGCATATGAAAAAAAACGGGGGTACCGGTCTGGTGATCGCCGACGCCCTCATCTCAGTCGATGGGGAATCCGTGGCCGTGATCAAGCGGGCAAGGAGCGGAACCTTCAGGAACATCGCATACAAGGGCTATCCCCTTGAGCGGTCCTGAGCTTTAACAAATTAAACCCAAAAAACGCAAAATCGGATTCCATATGGAACAGACAAACAGCAAACAGACTTCTGAAAGGCCCGTGGCCATAGTCACGGGCGGCGGCAAAGGCATCGGGGCTGCCTGCTGCCGGGCACTGCATGAGGCCGGTTTTACCGTGGGCATCCATTATCGTGAGAGCCGGAAACCGGCTGAGCAGGTATTATCCGAGATCGGATCAGATGGGTTTCTGCTTCAGGCGGATCTGGAGGATACGGCGGCCATTGACGCCATGGTACGCCAGATCAAGGAACAGGCGGGACGGGTGGACGTTTTGGTCAATAATGCGGGGATAAGCATCAATGAGCCCATGCTGACCATGCCCATAACCGTCTTTGACGCCCAGCGTGCGGTTGTAAGGGGGGCCTGGTATCTGACCAAGCGGATTTTGCGGGTTTTGATGTTTCGCCGCGGATCGGGCCGTATCATAAACATATCCAGTGTGGTAGGGCATACGGGCAATGCCGGGCAGATTCCCTATACCATGGAGAAAGCCGCTCTGGATGCAATGACCAAATCTCTGGCCAAGGAGTTGGCCGGCCGGGGCATCCTCGTCAATTCAGTGGCCCCCGGATTTATTGATACGGAAATGACGCGTGCGCTCCCCGAGGATATCCGGAACGCCATTGTTGCCAATGTGCCGCTGGGCCGGATGGGCGGCCCCGAGGAGGTGGCCGAAGTCGTGGTTTTTCTGGCGGCCCGGGGCAGTTATATCAACGGCACCGTGATCCATGTCAATGGAGGCATGTATGGCGGCTGATTCATCCGTAACGGGTTCGCCCGGAAACGAGAAGGCGATTAGGGAGCAGGTGCTGGCCATGATCCCCCAGCAGCGGCCGTTTCGGTTTATCGATCAAATCCTTGCGATCAGTGACTCAAACATCACGGCCGCTTACCGGTTTCGGGAGGATGAGTATTTTTATGCCGGCCATTTCCCGGGCAACCCGATCACGCCGGGGGTCATTCTGATTGAGGCCATGGCTCAGGCCGGGGTGGTTGCCCTGGGGATTGGCATTCTCCTGAGTCAGGGCGTGGCCGCTGAACAGATTAAACAGATGACAACACTTTTTGCCTATGCGGAAACGGTTGAGTTTTCCGGGACGGTCAGGCCGGGGGAAAACGTCATCATCCGGGGAGAGAAGGTGTATTTTCGAAGGGGCAACATTAAAACAAATGCCAGTATCGTGAGAGAGGACGGCCAATCCGTTTGCAGCGGGGTGCTGGCCGGGACAGGAGTGAAACTTGATGCGTAAACGTGTAGTGGTGACCGGAATGGGCGTGGTCAGCCCCAATGCCATCGGGCTTTCTGATTTTGAGAAGGCGATCCGGGAGGGGCGACCGGGCATCCGGTTCATTCCCAGGCTGGAGGAGCTGAAGTTTGCCTGTCAGATCGGGGGGGTACCCGAAGGCTTTGAGCAACGGTGCGGAGATTATTTTAATCCCAGTCTGCAATCGTATATGAGCGATATTGTCCGGTATGCCGCTGTTTCGGCCATAGACGCCTGGCGGGATGCAGGACTTTCCGTACCCGGAGATGAGGATCCGCCGGACTGGGATTCAGGGACGATATTCGGCAGCGGCATCTCGGATCTGGATATTGTCGGAAACGAGGTCGTCCCCAAGGTTAATGCCGGCAAAGTCCGTCGCCTGGGCACCCGGGTGGTGGAACGGGTGATGGGAAGCGGCACCAGCGCCCGTATTTCTGATTTACTGGCGCTTGGCAACCAGTCCACATCGAATTCCTCGGCATGCAGCACGGGCACCGAGGCGATTGCCATGTCGACCTGGCGCATCAGAAACGGCCTGGCCAAACGGATGGTGGCGGGCGGTGCAGAAGGCGCATCCGTCTATACCTGGAGCGGTTTTGATTCCATGCGGGTTTTGGCCCGCAAATACAATGACCAGGCTGCGAAAGGATCAAGACCCATGAGTGCAACTGCCACAGGCTTTGTGCCCGGTGCAGGCGCAGGTGCCCTGCTTCTGGAGGATTTGGAGAGCGCACAGTCCCGGGGTGCCCGTATTTATGCGGAGATTTTGGGGGTGATGGTCAACTGCGGCGGCCATCGCGGGGGCGGATCCATGACAGCGCCCAACCCGGAAGGGGCAAGGCGGTGTATCCAGGGAGCCCTGGCTGATGCCGGTGTCGGTGCTGATGCCGTTGACGCCATCAACGGGCATCTTACAGCAACCTATGCGGATCCTCACGAGATAAGGAACTGGTCTGAAGGCTTGGGAAGGGGGCCGGAGGATTTCCCCTATGTCAATTCCACCAAGTCCATGATCGGCCATTGCCTGGGAGCAGCCGGTGCCATCGAGAGCGTAGCCTCAATATTGGAGTTGCACCGGGGATTCATGCATCCTTCCATCAACTGTGAGGATGTTCATCCGGAGATTGAACCCTTTATCGGCGCCATTGTTCGTGAATGCATGGACTTTCCGAAGCTTAAAATGCTGGCAAAGGCCAGTTTCGGATTTGGAGATGTAAACAGTTGTCTCATTTTCAAAAAATGGGACAATCATTAAAGGAAGAAAAGGAGAATTTGAGATGAATCAACAGGAAATTCTGGATAATGTCAAAGGGGTTATCAAAAATTATGTCAAGGACCCGGCGATGGTGGATAATGCGGATATGGAGACCTCGATCCTGGATGATCTGAAGGTCAATTCGGCCCGGCTGGTGGATATCATCATTCAGTTTGAGGACACCTTCGACATTGAGATCGATGATGATGATGCCGACGGTATCCGCACCATCGGTGACGCGGTGAAATACATTTCGGGCCGGGTGGCATCGGACCAGTCAGTCGGCTAACTCGCAATGCAGCGAAGCATTCGGTCTTCATTCCTGCTTCAATACCGTATGGGGCGGCTGGCGGTCTTCATTGTCGGCCCCCTGGTTATCTCTGCCATTCGGCTGGCTGGCTACCGTATCCGCGGACTGTCCCGGATCCGGCGGCAGGTGACGAAAATCATGGCCCGGCATCAGGGGCCGTGGTTGATATGCGCCAACCATCTAACCCTGGTTGATTCCTTTATTCTGGCCTATGCCATGTTTCCTTTGCACCGGTATATGTTTCAGTATCAGCTGGTGCCCTGGAACGTGCCGGAGTATATGAATTTCAACCGCAATCTTTTCGTGGGGCTCCTCTGTTACCTGCTCAAATGCGTGCCCGTCAAACGCGGCGGGGACCGGGAGGATGTCAGGCTCACCCTGAAAAAATGCAACTACCTGCTTGATCAGGGGGCGAACCTTATGATTTTCCCGGAAGGCACCCGTTCGCGAAACGGACGGGTGAATACCAAGGAATTTACCTACAATGTCGGCCAGATGTACTGGAAGACCCAAGGCTGCCGGGTGATGTGCATCTACCTGCGCGGCGACAGCCAGGAAACTTACAGCAGTTTCCCGAAACCAGGTGAAACCTTCAGTATGACAGTGGCCGAGCTTCAGCCCCAAACGCCGTACAAGGGTCTTCGGGCCTACAGGGACTGCGCAACCCAGATTATCAACAAGCTCGCGCAAATGGAGGAGGCCTATTTTGCCGGGCGTCGGAAATGATGTGGTTGATTTGCAGGCCCCCGGCGCAGTCGGAAAATCCGGGGATGTCCGGTTTCTTAAAAAAGTGCTCACAGAGGCGAAGCAGGCTGCGGTGACCGGAGCACCGGAGCCGGACCGTCTTTTGTGGAGTTTTTGGGCGGCCAAGGAAACCGCATACAAGGCCGTGAGTCAATGCGATGGGCATGTCTCTGCGGCCCCCCGGCATTATTCGGTTTTTTGGGAAGGCGAGCCCCCGGAACTCCACTCGCGGATCAACGCTCAGCCGGAAGGTGCAGCAACAGCAGGCCGGGTAAAGACGCCTTGCGGCACCGTCTGGATCCGTCTTTTTTGCCAAACCGATTATCTGCACTGCATCGGTTCAGCAGGTGGCCCCGGGTGCCTGCCGGATTTAGATT
>JAGYOT010000195.1 GCA_018399455.1 Desulfobacterales bacterium | reverse complement strand
GGCGGCACCCAGGGAGCTCAGCGTTACACTGGAGGGAAACATCACGTCTTTGCCGTAGCCCCGGCGTTTGCCAAGTACCAGGGCAAGAATCAGGCCGGCAATGCCCGCGTTGATGTGGACCACGTTGCCTCCGGCGAAATCCAGGGCGCCCATTCCCCCCATCCAGCCGCCGCCCCATACCCAGTGGGCCATGGGGCAGTAGATCGCCGTAACCCAGAGGACGGTAAAGATGATCCAGGCGGAAAATTTCATCCGATCCACCACCGAACCCAGCACCAGGGCAACGGTAATCCCGGCAAAGGTGAGCTGGAACAGAACAAACACCAGGGTGGGGATGCTGCCGCTCACATGGTGGACATCAATGCCGTTTAGGAACAGATGGGAAAGCCCGCCGATAAGGCCTGCGGCATCCGGCCCGAAAGCCAGGGAGTAGCCCCAGACCACCCAGATGATGCTGGCCAGGCAATAGGCGACAATGGTCATGGCCACCGTGTTCAAGAGGTTCTTGTACCGGCTCATGCCGCCGTAGAAAAGCGCCAGCCCGGCCGGAGTCATCATCATGACCAGAGCTGTCGCAACGATCATCCAGGCCGTATCCCCGCTGTCCACACCACCCTCTGCCGCAAGAGCCGTGCCGGCCGGCAGAAGCATCAGGGCGCAGATCCATGCGTATATTCGTTTTTTCATGGTTTCCGATCTCCTTGGTTTATTTTTTCAGCTAAAATCCGCCAGCAGATTGCCGGACTGCATTACCGTCCCATGGGTATTTGCCGGCAATACATCCCGGATGGCCGCCTTGAGTTCCTCCACCCGCTGAGGCGAAAGGACTTTTTCGTCCTGTTCATCCCTTACGTAGAAAACATCCACCACCTGATCGAGCTTGGTGGCGATCTTGGCCACCCGGATATTCAATCCGCAGCTGCTGATGGCATTGGTGATGCGGTATAGGAGCCCCTTAAAGTCATAAGAGAAAACCTCAACAATCGTAAAAAAGCTGGAGCTCTCATTGTCCACGCCCACCCGGTTGGGCCGGGTCATCATATGGGCGTCGGGCTTGGGGTACTCGTGCTGTCTTTTTGCCATTGCCGCTGAAAGGCTCATTTCGCCGGATAAAACACGACGCAGGGTGTTTTCCGCCTTATCCCAGCGTTCCTGTTCAAATATCCGGTCCGGCGGGGGCTCGACCCGGAAGATATCCAGGGCAATACCGTTTCGCCAGGTGTGGATCTGAGCGTTCAGGATATTAATATTGGTTAAGGTGAAAACACCGGCAATCTTTGAGAAAAGCCCGGGCCGGTCGTTTGCGCAAATCGTGACGGTTCGGAGATTAAACCCTTCATCATGCTCGATGTCCCAGACGAATTCGGAGTTTTTCAGCCTCCTGTAAAGGTTCAGATGCTTCACGATATCCCGTGTATCCACGGAGAGCAGATATCGGGGGGACATGAGGTCAAATACCGCACTCAGATCCATTCCGGCAAGGGCTTTGTCCTGGAGGCTGAGTACAAAGGCACGTTTTTTCGCAATCGTTTTCACCGCGCTGTTGGTGGCAAGCTCCCCTTTCTCCAGGATCCCGTATACCTTGAGAAAAAAGTCGCGGATCAGGGCAAACCGCCATTCATTCCACGCCCGGGGGCCGGTGGCGACAGAGTCGGCAATGGTCAGCAGAAAGAGCATTTTGAGGCGGTTTAAGCTTTTAATTTTCCGGGCAAAGTGAATAGCCGTTTCCTCATCGTTGATGTCCCGGCGTGTGGCAGTTCGGGCCAAAGCCAGGTGGTTTTCGACCAGAAATTTGATGGTTTTAATTTTTCGCTCAGAAATCCCGAACCGGGTGAGCACGGTTTCGGCAATAGCGGCGCTGGCCATGCAATGGTCGCTGGTATCCCGGCCCTTGCCGATATCATGAAGCAGCGCGGCCCACAGCAGGGTTTTTTTCCGTTTAAGCCCCCGGTAGAGGCGGCCGCACAGGTTGTCCAGGCAGGGATCGCCGGTATCGCCGAAGGTCTTTATGACAAAGACCGTCCGCAGGGTATGCCGGTCCACCGGATAAAGGTGGTAGGTGTCGTATTCGATACGGTCGGAGATGGCCTCAAATTCGGGGATTAAGGCCGCCAGAAATCCCGTGTTCTGCATCTGCTCAAGGACATTGAAGGTGGGCGCCGGGGAAAGCAGAATGGTTTCAAAGTATTTCCGGGTTTCCGGCAGCCTTCTGAACCGGTCGTCCACCAGGTGCCGGAATTCCCTGACCAGCCGAAATCCTTCCCGGCTCAGCGGCACCTTCAGCAGGGCACTGGCTTGAAAAATACGGATGAGTATTTGCGGCTGCCTGATAATCAGCTCCGGAGAATCAAAGCTGAGCCGTTTTTTGTAAAGATGAAGGCCGGGCATTTCATCGATTTTGCGCTCGCTTGGTTTCTTTTTGCCGGTCTGCTCAAAACCCAGTTCATACAGCAGGAGCAGCAGCTGCTGCTTGATAAAGGTCATGTGGGCGTGCAGCAACCCTAAAAAGCGTTCCACTGCGGACTGCCCGCCGGCCTGGGCAAAGCCCATGGCTTCGGCCATCCGGGACTGATAGACAAAGTAGAGCTGATCGCATTTTCTGCCGCTGGCCGCGTGCAGGCGGTTTCTGACCGACCAGATGAAGGCCAGGGCCTCTACCAGCTCATTGTATTCGTTGTGGGAAAGGCACCCCAGGTATTCCAGGTCCCGGCTCTCCTTCAACCCTTGGGTGATGGAGGCAAGCCAGCGCATGGTATGGTAGTCCCGCAGACCGCCGTTGCCTTCCTTCAGATTGGGTTCAAGAAGAAAGCTGGAGTCGCCGAAATTATCGTGCCGCTCGCTGTTTCTGTCGACCAGCCATTTCATGATCTTGCGCGGGCTTCGTTTGAGAAGAGTTTTTCTGAGGGTCTCCATCAATTCGGCGTAGAGCGATGAAATGCCGCAGATAAAGCGGGCGTCGAGGAGGGCGGTCAGGACTTCGTAGTTTGATTTGGCCAGCCGGATACAGGCGTTGATGGACTGGATCGTATAGCCCACCTCGATTTTGATATCCCACAGCGGATAAACGATCTCCCGGATCAACTGCTCGGAGGCTTTGGGAACGGATCTTTGAAACAGAAACAGAAGGTCCACATCCGAATGATAGCATTGCTCACCCCGGCCATAGCCGCCCAGGGCAATGATGGCGTAAGGGTTGGCGGCGATATGCAGTTTGGGGCCGACCCAGGAGGCTTCAAAGCTGCTGCGCAGGTATTCGTCGATCAGCCGGGAGTGCTGGCTAAGCAGCAGCGGGGCCTCCTTTTCGCTGATTGATTCAAACAGCAGCTTTCGCTCCCGATCGAGACGTTCCGCCAAAGCCGTGTGGGGATGTGTTTCCAGGGGTTTCATGTCGCCTCCGTGAGTTGTCACGCGGTGTTGATTTTATATCTGCAATCGTTATGCCAATAGGGCTTATATGTTTATTTTTAGTTTAATCAATATGATATAAAAATCAAAAATTTTGATTTCAAGTTTTTAGATTACATTTTTGTAATTTATAGCAACAAAAATGTCTTGCCGAAAGAAAAAACTATGGATGATGCTATTGAATGGCGGAGTGGATCCGGTTCAATCGGCTTCGGCAGGCGGCGGCGAAATCCTCGGGATAATGGCCGTTGATCCATCGCATCTGGGATTCGCTGAAGGCGCCGGGTGATTCGGGAAGCCTTGGCAGGAAGGTATAAATCAGCCGCTGCCCGTTGTCTTCCGGGTGGTCAATGGCTTTGCTGTATTCGAAGGACGTGATCATCCGGGCACCCATGGCCTCCAGTACACGAACGGCGACGAGCATCCCGTAGTCGATGGAGTCCCGCATGGACTGGCAGGCATCCAGGATATGGCCCACCGGCGGAATCGCCATGAGCTGGAGCTCCCACTGCGAGGTCTGGGCCTTGGGCACGAAAAGCATCACGTTTTCGTCTGAATGGATGATGAGGCTTTTCTCCCCTTTGGTATCATCCATTCTTTCATTATTATAAATCGCCCGGATATACGCGTCAAAAAAGCGAACCCCGGTTTGGCGGTAATAGTAGGAGATAAACGCGTCAATCATATCGCCGCAGGCAAAAGGCTTCAGCGGCGCCTCCCCCTTGGGGACGGGTTCAAAATCCACCGGGATCATGGCATACTGCTGATGTATTTGCTGGTGAGAGGCATGCAGCCGGTAGCCGCTTGGGGCGTAATCAAAGCCGAAGTTCCACCCCCAGAGGGTTCGGTTGAATGTCAGATTCTCCCGGTTTTCGGAAAACCCGAGGGCCTTGACGAGATCGCAGCGAAGGTTCTCCAGTTCATCCCGGCGGAGCTGCCGCCGCCGGCAGTCCAGGTCAATTTCGATCTGCCCGGCAAGGCGGATGAAGGATCGCTGGTAGTAAAAGTGGCGCATGGTCTGCATGTCTTTAAAGCTTAAGTCTGCCAGGCGGTATCGAACGGCGTCATGAGCGTTGTTGGCTGCGTAATGGCCGCCCGGGATATAGCTGTTTTGCCGCAGGTATTCGAAAACATGGGTGCCGGCTTCGGGATCTGCGGATTCGCCGACGATTTCATTGTCTCCCTGAATGCCCGGGCGAAGCACCATGGCCTCTTTGTAAACATCCGGCAGATGAATATTGTTGGCTGTTATTTCAAACAGAAGAAAATTGCGAATGGCCGGTTCCCGTCTTCCGTCCGGGGTGTCCCGGTACTGCAGCCCCAATGGCTGTCCGGTTTTTTCATCATGGATAAACCGGCAGGAAAGCTCGGCCAGGCGGACCAGGTCCGCTTGGTCGGTGGAGGTTTCTGCAAGGGCAAGCTGAACCGGTCCGGGCAGATCGGCAAGCATGCCGGCTGCACCGGCGCTGTCCGCTCTGTCTGGATCG
>JAGYOT010000194.1 GCA_018399455.1 Desulfobacterales bacterium | reverse complement strand
GACGGGAGCGGGTGTTTGCCATGTTGGAACGTGCCTGGCTGACAGCCAGTTCGTCGCTTAAGCCGGCAATCAGGCGGTAGCATTCCAGTTGATAGGTCTCCTCCTGCATGGCCAGGTTTTTTTCCGCCACAGCCAGTCTTGCCTGATAAGTCCTGAGTTCAAGATAATTCAAGGCCACTTCGGCAGAAAGCGTCACCAGCAGATCATTGATGTCCTCCCGGCTCGCCTGCAGATCCGCCTGAGATGCCTCCACAGAGCGGCGAATGCTGCCAAAGAAATCAAGCTCCCAGCCGGCGTCAAAGCCCGCTGCATAAAGCATGCGTGCCGAATCTGCGCCGCTGTTATCGCCTGAGCCGCTCCGGGTGGCTGAGCCGGATACATCGAGTGAGGGGAAAAGATCCGAACGGACAACAGAGCGCTGCGCGCGTGCCTGACGGAGCCTTGACCGGGCCGCCTCCAAATCCAGGTTGCTCTCGACCGTCTTCGCGATAAGGGTGTTTAATACCGGATCCTCAAATGTCTGCCACCAGTTCACCAGTTCCTGTTCATCGGCTTCTGCCCTGGCCACATCGTTGGAGGCTTCGGTATGCCAGGATTCCGTTACGGCAACTGTCGGGCCGGTATAATCCGGCCCGACGGCCGCGCATCCTGCTGCAACCAGTAAGGCAAGGCAGCAGCCAGCGCCCAGGACCCGCTTAAATCTCAGTTGTGTTTTGATAAAAACCATTTATCTCCCGTCTATCAGCCTTATGCCTGCCCTCCTTTAAGACGTTGCCGCAAAACCGGTTTATGCTAGAAGTTGTATAAAAGCGCGCAAAAGTTACACTTGTTTTCAAAAAAACACAAGCCAAAGCGGCTGCCGGGGGAGAAACCGGGAATGCCCATTTAAATCTGTGCTGTCTTCATCAATGACTCCGGCGCCAGCGCCATCATTGTCAAGGGAACCGAGCAGCTGGAAACAGTACAGGCTATTCGCAGCCAGATTCCGGCACTGGAAAAAATTATCACGAATGGGGCACTGTGGGCGATGTGGTGCGCAAGGGTGAGGGCGGCAATTTATACGTAGTGGACCGAAAAGATGAGGGATAAAGCAAGCATCATCCCCGATCCATGAAAAGTCGGGGATGACGCTCTGACATCCAATTTATTCAATGACGATTAAAACCGAATCCTCTTTGACATGATCGCCGACACTAATTTTAACAGCTTTTACCGTGCCGCTGCAGGGTGCACAAATCGGGTTGTTCATTTTCATTGACTGCAGAACAGCAACCTCCTGCCCTTCCTTTACCGTCTCACCTTCCGCTATGAGGATTTCATTGATTGTTCCGGGCATGGGCGCCTTAACCTCATCCATTGGCAATCTCCTTATAAACTCCGTTGAAGGTCAAAATGCTTTTTTATTGAATCAAAATTCTGGGGTTAAATAGGTCCGCGCGATTAAAGCGTGTATTTATCAATATCGTTTTTTAATTGTTTTTTGGCTACTTTACCGATGTTTGATCTCGGCACATCGGCTGTCACAAAAATTTTGTTCGGCTGTTTGTAGTCGGCAAGCCCTTTTTTGCAGTATTGTCTTATATCGGCCTCCGTAAATTCAGCTCCTTCCTCCGGTATAATAAAGGCATAGCCGGTTTCCCCCCATATCTCGTGGGGCATGGAGATCACCGCGGAGGTGTTCACGCCCGGATAGGCGTTTAGATAAGTTTCGATTTCAAGGGGGTAAACATTGTACCCCCCGCTCTTGTACATTTCTTTTGAGCGCCCGACATAATGGAGATAGCCTCGTTCGTCCATAAAACCGATGTCGCCCGTCCGAAACCAACCGTTTTCGAACACAC
This sequence comes from Desulfobacterales bacterium, assembly GCA_018399455.1. GTDB lineage: Bacteria > Desulfobacterota > Desulfobacteria > Desulfobacterales > Desulfosalsimonadaceae > M55B175. The sequence goes on along the minus strand of JAGYOT010000194.1, from coordinate 3,055 downwards.
CGGCATTATCCTTTTCATCCATATAGAATTGAATGACGCTCTCCCCCTTTATCAGGAGTTCCCCGACCTCTCCGGGCTCACACCAGGTATTGTCCGGACGGACCGCCTTCATTTCAAAACCCGGGGCCGGCGCTCCTTCAGTGGAAATGATGGTTTCAAAATCATCTTCAGGCCGGGTAAATGTGAAGAATCCCGCTGTCTCGCTCATGCCAAAACTTGCGAATATCGTTGCATTGGGAAAGGCCTCAGCAAGCCGGGCCATGAATTCCGGCGTCTGGGGTTCGCCCGATATGATGAATTTGGTGATTGAGCTGGTATCATAGTCTTTAACATTGCAGGCTTTGAACATCAGTCGATACATCGTGGGCACACCGCCGGTGAGCGTAATTTTGTATTTTTGATAAAATTCAAGCGCTTCCCTGGGATCGAAGCGCGGGCACAGAACTGCTGAGGAACCGGCATAAAGCTGGTGGGCGATGAGATCATGAGTCCCGGCAACATGGCTGGTGGGCATGTTAATAATTGTTCTGTCTTCATGCGTTATGCCGCCCATGTCCACGGTGGCTTTTGCAATAGCGTAGGAATTCCGGTGACTGATCATGGCCCCCTTGGGCTTGCCTGTGGTGCCGCTGGTAAAAATTATAATCAAAGGGTCATCCGCCTTCGGATGGTAGCTGTTGGGTACAGGTTCAGCAGAGCCTTCGAGGAGTGTTTCGTAAGGCTTGGCCGCCTCATTGTCAATGGCACCAAAATAGGAGAAAACATGATCAAAATGATAAATACGGGTCAGCTCTTCGGTCTTTTCCTTAAACGGTGCCGGATTGGCAAGGCCGACCAGGAGCTTGGGGTGGGTTCGTTCACACAGCACCTTCATCTCTCCCGGCGTGTCTCGGGGATCCAGGGGCACCACCACCAGCCCCATAGTTGCGGCTGCCATGAAAAGGGTTGGAAAGGCGGGTGACTGGGGCAGAATTGTGGCTATTTTATCTCCCGGCCGAAGACCCAGTTCGATCATTGAATTGGCTGCCCGATTGATCATTTCATTGAACTGGCGATAGGTGATTTCCTGATCCATAAAAATGTAAGCGATACTGTCCGGCCGGTTTGCCGCATGGGCTTCAACCAACTCTGAAAAATATTCTATCATAGCTGCCTCCAAAATGAATTTTTCCCGACAAAAATTGCCTTCCGCCTGGTCTGCTCAGCACCGCATGCCGTGTGCCTTTTTGCCCAGGTTCGTCTTTTCGAGATAAAATACGGTTTCGATCCAGTCGCATAGCCGGGGACGCGTCTCCCTTGGATCGATGATATCCTCAATGCCGAAATGCTCAGCTGCCCGCAAGGGTTTGGCAAAACCCCGGTAATATTCCTGCAGCTGATTGTGAAGCGCCATGGGGTCTTCTGCTGACTCTATTTCTGAGCGGTGCGCTGCGTACACGCCCCCCTCAATGGGTATGTTGCCCCAATAGGCCGAAGGCCATGCAAATCGCCAGTTCAGTTTGGCAGGATCAGACTGCGCGCCCCCGGCAACACCGAAGCATTTCCTCACATAGATGGATGCCCATGGAATTGTCGCCTGGGTCACAGAGAAACTTGCCCGTACCCCTTTTCTGATGGTGCCCATATGTTCGGCTTTTAGACCGATAAAAAAGCCGGGCTGGTCAATCAGATTTATCACCGGCAAATGAAATGTGTCACACATATCCACGAAGCGCTGATACTTTTCGGCCACATCCCAGTTAAAGGCCCCTGCCTTGAAATTGACGTCGTTGGCCAAAACGCCCACCGGATAGCCGTCCAGGCGGGCGAGGGCCGTTATCTGTGACCGGCCCTGATATTTGCCAATCTCAAAAATGGAATCCTTGTCAAAAATGCATTGCATGACCCGGCGCATGTCGTAGGGCCTCATGCCGTCTTTGGGTACGATGGCGGCCAGTTCTTCTTCCTCCCGGTCAGGTGAGTCTTGCTCCTGATATTTACGCTCCGGCATTTCCCAAACATTTCTGGGAAGATAATCGAGAAACCGCCTGGCCTGGGATATTGCATCGGCTTCGTCCTCAGCCACATTGTCCACAACGCCGCTTATTTGCGTGTGGATCTTGTAGCCGCCCAGCTCCTCCTTGGTCACCTTTTCCCCTTGCGCCCACTCGACCAGGGGCGGCCCCCCCACAAACACCTGGCTCTTTTCCTTCACCATGATGGAAAAATGGGCCTGGACCATCAAAAGGGCGCCTATCCCTGAAACCGGACCCAGGGCCAGCGAAACCATGGGGACGCAGGACATAAGGTCGGCCAGCATGCCGGGGGCCACGTCATTGACATAAGGCAGTTCCAGGTACCCGATCTGTGAAACTTCGCGGATGGTCCCGCCGGCGCCGTCAAGCAGGCGGACAAGCGGCAGTCGCATTTCATAGGCCATCTTGCCGTTATAAGCAAGTTTTGCCTTATACATCCGCCCCACCGACGCGCCCCGGATGGTGAAATCATCGCCCTGAACAACAACCTTGCGGCCGTTTATTTTCCCCGTACCCATGACAATGGGGCAGGGCGTGAATTCAACGAGATCCTGATTGTTGTTTTCATATTTCGCCTCGCCTGCCATGACGCCGGTCTCGGCGAAAGAATCCTTGTCGAAAAGCATCTCAATCCGTTCCCGCACCGTTAGTTTCCCAAGTTCATGCTGCTTTTTAATGCCTTTTTCGCCGCCAAGGCGATAGGCCATTTCCCTTCTTCGCTTGATTTCGTCAATTTCCGGCTGCCACATTTTTTCATCTCCTGCAGGAGACTATGCATCTCCTTAAATTTGCATTTGGAATGACTCCCCGGGCAATACTTGCAAGGGGACTTTTAACCAGCCGCAATACGGCTCTTTAAAAAATAAAGATGATAGTTATGAAATATATCTCAAAACTTGTCAACTTAAAATGGCGAGGCGCCGGGGCCCTAACGGGCTGAGGGCTTGGCCACGCTGCGGGGAAGGCTGTATATGTTGAATATTGAGTTGTCTGCCAACCCGTATCCCACCCGGATAAGAAGGAGGATAGATAGTGCCCGA
>JAGYOT010000193.1 GCA_018399455.1 Desulfobacterales bacterium | reverse complement strand
TCCTTTCTGCAAAAATACCGCCGCGGCGAAATAAATCGCTTTTTACGAAGCCATCACAATTACGGGTTTACCAAGTTCATCATTGCGGTGCCCTCAGTTTCCGCCATTTATTAACTTAAAATACTGACGTAATCAGAATAGACCGGGCTTGCTCCGATATATTCACTCGCCTTAAAAAATCCCATCCATTCTGTTATTGCCGGCACGTATCATCCTCCCCCCATTCGTCCGAAAATTTGGGGCGGGGGCTTCCGCCGGATTGTATTACCAAAGCATAATCGCAAACCAGACTTGTACAAACACGCCTCTCAATAAGGCCATTCAAACTTTGGAATATTTCGGGCCTGTTTAGGACTGTTTAGCTGCGTTGTTTTAGACATCAGGGCAACACAAGGTTAACTTTAAGAATTAAATAGTGCCCGAACGAAATAGAAGACGCGTCAGTCTGGCAGGTAAAAATATATTACCGAGACGCATTTTCGCATGCTTAGGAGAAAACCGATGAGACACGGCAATTTCAGAAAAAGAAGGATTCATGCGGCGCTATGCGTATTCACCTGCTGGATGCTTGCTTCGGCATTCGAACAGCCGGCTGCAGCAGAACTCACCGCAATCCGGCCATGGGCGCCGCCGCAGTTGAAAAAACTGATCAGCGAAGCGCTGGAAAACAACCAAATGATCCAGAGCCAGGCCGCCGAGGTGGAAGCCCTAAAAGCCCGGATTTCATCCGCCGGAGCCCTGCCGGATCCGAAAATTGGTTTCGGCCTGCAGAATCTGCCCACGGACAGCTACCGCTTCGACCAGGAACCCATGACCCAGAAACAGGTCGTTGTGGAACAGCGCCTGCCATGGCTGTCCAAACTTAACCTTCAATCTGAAAGCGTGGCGCACAGCGCAGGCCAGCAGGCGGCAGCGCTAACGGCAGACCGGCTCGCCCTGGCCCGGGATGTGGCCGTGGCCTGGTATGAACTCGGCTATGTGGCCGAAATTCAGCGGATAAACCAACGGATGCGGGACATGGTGTCCCGCATCCGGAAAAATGCGCAGAGCCGGTACGCCGTGGGCAAAAGCCTGCAGCAGGAGGTGTTCCAGGCCGAGGTGGAACGCATCCGCCTCGAAGATGAGGCCATCATGCTTGAAAACCGGCACGATGCCATCGAGGACCGGCTTCACGAACTGCTCAATCGGGAACGCTACCAGGCAGTGACGCCGCCCGAGGATCTGCCGGAGCCGGGGTTTTCCATTACGCCGGCGAAGCTGACGCAGGCCGCGGTCAAAAACAATCCGGGACTCAAACGACTTCAGGCGGCCATTGCACGCACTCGCACTAAAACCCGGCTGGCAAAGAAAGAATACTATCCGGACTTCAATATCCGCCTAAGCTACGGACAGCGCGAAGAAGACCGCAATGGCCGGGATCTGCCGGATTTTTTTTCCGCATCGGTAATGATGGATATCCCCCTGTGGCATCAGCGCAAGCAGGCAAAGGAGGTAGCCGCGACAGAACAAAAACAGCAGGCCGCAGAAAACCGCTACCTGGGCCTGAGGCGCCGCCTGCCCTATCAAATCGACGCGCTCGCCCAAAAGATCAGGGATACGCGCCGGCGATACCGGCTCTATCAGAACTCGCTGATCCCCGGAGCCAGGCAGTGGGCCAGATCGGCCACAGACGCCTATCAGGTGGGGAAAGTCTCTTTTGACACCATGATTAATGCGCGCATCCGGGTTTTGAAGTATCAGCGCGAAGCCAGCCGTCTGCTCCACCAAGTGTATCAGATACGGGCCGAACTCGAAGCCGTGCTGGGCGCGCCGATTAATGAAAACCTAAACTAAGAAAACAGGCACGGCCACTCCCTGCACAGGTATAAAGCAAAGGATCATCCAATGAAACAAGCCAGCCAGCCCCTGCGAAAAGGGCGGACCCCGATTCCGGCCGTATTGATCACCGCCCTGATCACCCTGATAGTCTCCGCGACCGCGGCCTGGATGATCGGTTTCCGGCTGCCCGCGGACCACGAAGTTCATCAGGCAGCTCAGCAGGAAAAAAAAACCCGCTACACATGCAGCATGCACCCGCAGATCATCCGCGAGGAGCCGGGCAACTGCCCCATTTGCGGCATGGAGCTTGTTCCCGTGGACCAAGGCGAACAGGCGGAATCAAATCAGACCGGGGACCGAAAAATCGCCTACTGGCGTGCCCCCATGAATCCCGACGAGATATATGACCAGCCGGGCAAAAGCGCCATGGGCATGGACCTGATACCTGTTTACGAGGACCAGCTCGAAGGCGGAGTGGATATTTCCATCGATCCGGTCATGGAACACAACATGGGCATCCGCACGGCGCCGGTCAAAAAGGGCCCGCTGGTGCACACAATCCGCACTTACGGGCACGTGACCTACGACGAGACCCGGATGGCCAGGGTCAATCTCAGGTTCAGCGGCTGGATCGAAACCCTGTATGTGGATTTCACAGGCATGAAGGTAAAGCAGGACGATCCCATGTTCGATTTCTATTCACCGGAATTGATTACGGTGCAGCAGGACCTGCTAGAGGCGCACAGGAATCATCAGCGCCGGCCGGATGCGGCTGCAAGCCGAGTGCTCGAATCCGTCAAGAGCCGGCTCCGGTATTATGATATCGCCGACGCCGGGATTGAGGAAATTCTTCAAAAGGGCGCAGTCAAACACGCCCTGACCCTGCGGGCTCCCTACTCGGGTGTCGTAACGCGCAAAAACGCCCTGGCGGGGGACTATGTCAAAGCCGGGAGCACTATTTACGAGATTGCCGACCTATCGGTGGTCTGGGTTGAGGCTCATATTTACGAATATGAACTGGCCGGGGTGAAAAAGGGACAGGCCGCGGAGATGACCCTGCCCTACCTGCCCGGGGAGAAATACATGGGCGAGGTTGCCTACATCTACCCCTACCTGCAGCGCAAAACCCGGGATGTCGTGGTACGCCTGGAATTTGCCAACCCGGGGATGCGCCTGAAGCCCGATATGTACGGAGATGTGCGCATCCGGACCGCCTTAGGAGAAAAGGGCATCCATGTACCCGAATCCGCGGTCCTTAGATCCGGAGAACGCAACCTCGTCTTTGTCAGGCGCGCGCCGGGCAAGTTCACGCCCCGCGAGGTCAAGCTCGGCATGCCCCTGGATGACAACCGGATGCAGATCCTGACGGGCCTGGCGCCGGGGGAAGAAGTGGTCACCTCGGGACAGTTCCTGCTCGACTCTGAATCCAAGCTCCGGGAGGGCGCGCAGAAAATGACCGAACCCGAAACCTCGGAAGACCGGAGGAGCGGTTCCGGCAGCACGAGCCCCTCTGATGAATCCCTCCAGGATCCGGAAAAGATGCAATGATTGAAAAAATTATCGAATGGTCCATTAAGAACAGGTTCATGGTGCTGCTGACCACCCTGTTTGTGATTGCCGGCGGCGTGCTGGCGCTGCGCAACATTCCTCTTGACGCCATCCCGGATCTTTCCGACGTGCAGGTGATCGTCATGACCGGGTATCCCGGCCAGGGACCGGAGGTTGTCGAAGACCAGGTGACGTATCCGCTGACCTCGACCATGCTCAGCGTCCCCTATGCCAAAACGGTTCGCGGGTTTTCATTTTTCGGACTCTCTCTGGTCTATATCATCTTCGAGGACGGCACCGATCTCTACTGGGCCCGTTCGCGCGTGCTGGAATACCTGAACGGAGCCGCCTCGGATCTGCCAGCAGGTGTAACACCGGAACTGGGCCCGGACGCATCGGGCGTGGGCTGGGTATACGAGTACGTGCTCAAGGACACCACCGGCAAACACAGCCTGGCCGATCTGCGCAGCCTCCAGGACTGGTATCTGCGCTATGAACTCATGGCCGTGGACGGGGTTTCCGAAGTGGCCAGTCTCGGCGGTTATGTCAAACAGTACCAGGTGGAGGTGGACCCCAACAGGCTGCTGGCATACGACCTGCCGCTCTCAAAGATCCGGAGCGCCATCAAGCGCTCCAACAAGGATGTGGGCGGCCGGGTCATTGAAATGGCCGAAACCGAATTCATGGTCCGGGGCCTGGGCTATATCCAATCCGTCGAGGACCTGGAGCAGATCGCGGTGGGTGTCGATGATGAGGGGACCCCGATCCTTGTCAAAAACATCGCCAATGTCCATCTCGGACCGGAGTTGCGGCGCGGCGTGCTGGAATGGAACGGACAGGGAGAGACCGCCGGCGGTATCGTGGTAATGCGTTACGGAGAAAACGCGCTGGAGACCATCCACAATGTCAAGGACAAGCTCAAATCCCTGGAAAAAGGACTTCCCGAGGGTGTTACCGTGGAGACGGGTTATGATCGCTCGGGTCTGATCGAGGCAGCCATCCATACCCTGCAGAAAAAACTCATGCAGGAAATCACGGTGGTGGCTGTCATCTGCGTGCTTTTTCTCCTGCATTTCCGCTCGGCGTTTGTGGCGCTGTTCACCCTGCCGGTGGGGATCCTGATGTCATTTCTGGTCATGTATCCCCTGGGCATCAACGCCAACATCATGAGCCTGGGCGGCATTGCCATTGCCATCGGAGTGATGGTGGATGCCTCGGTGGTGATGGTGGAAAACGCCCACAAGCACCTGGAGCGTGACCGGGGACAAAAGCCGTTCAACCGGATCATCCTCGATGCCGCCAGGGAAGTGGGGCCGGCACTGTTTTTCAGCCTGCTGATCATCACGGTCTCATTCGCCCCGGTATTTGCCCTCCAGGAACAGTCCGGCCGGATGTTCAAGCCCCTTGCCTACACCAAGACCTTTGCCATGGCCGCCTCCTCGCTGCTGGCCGTGACCATCATCCCGGTGCTGATGACATTTTTCATCACCGAGCGCCCCATTGATCCCAATATTTCAAGAAAGCGCAAATTCCT
>JAGYOT010000192.1 GCA_018399455.1 Desulfobacterales bacterium | reverse complement strand
GCGGATTTCCGGCTGTTCGACGATCATATGAACCGCTAAGTTTCGGTGAAACACGGGCAAGCGATGCAAAATAAGGAGGGAGGCGTGCCATGGGTGAACAGGTATTACAAAAGGAAACGATCGATCAAACCGCGGTTTTGAGACTAAACCGCCCCGAGGTGATGAACAGCTTGAATTTTGAGCTTTTAAACGCCTTAAAGGATGCGGTGTGGGATCTTCGGTTTCAAAACAATGTCCGTGCCGTCATTATTACCGGCGCCGGAGAGAAGGCGTTTTGCGCGGGTGCGGACCTGAAGGAGCGCGCCGGCATGTCCCAGGATGAGGTAAGAAAATTCATTTATATGATCAGAAATCTGTTTACAGAAATCGAGGCATTGAACAAGCCGGTCATTGCTGCGGTAAACGGGGTAGCTTTGGGCGGCGGAACCGAGCTCTTGATGGCCTGCGACCTTCGCATTGCCTCGATGAATGCCAAAATGGGGCTTACCGAGACGCGTCTTGCGATTATCCCCGGCGGCGGGGGCACTCAGCGGCTTCCGCGCCTGATCGGCAAGGGCAAGGCCAAGGAGCTCATTCTTACCGGAAGACGTGTGGATGCCAGGGAGGCCCATGACATCGGTTTGGTTAACAAGATCTGCGAACCGGCGCATTTAATGGATGAGGCCCGTGAAATGGCCTCGCTTATCTGCGAGGGCGGTCCCATAGCCCTTGAACAGGCCAAGTATGCCATTGATGCGGGAATGGAAACCGATCTTCATACCGGTCTTGCTATTGAGTCAAACGCCTACTGGCTGACCATTCCCACTGAAGACCGGTTGGAGGGCCTGGCCGCCTTCAGGGAAAAACGAAAACCGGTGTATAAAGGCAAATGATGCAGGATATTCCAATTTTAAACAAACGATCCAAAGCAAAAAAGGAACCCATATGAGCGAAGAGGCAGAAAAAAACCGCAAACACTGGGAAGACGAGGAAGCCAAACTTGATGAACGGATCAACCAGACCCTCTGGCCCGGCGGGGAGAAGGCGGTGGAGAAGCTTCGCAAGCAGGGTAAGCGGCCGGTCAGGGAGTTGATCGAGATGCTCATTGATCCGGGGACCCGGTTTTATGAGCTGGGGCAGATCGCGGGCTTTGGCATGGATTACCCCGGAGTTAAGGATGTGCCCTGCGGGGGCGTGGTTACCGGCATCGGCCAGATCCGGGGCAACTGGACCATGATCGTTGCCAACGATTCCCGGGTCAAAGCCGGAACCTATTTTCCGATTACCCTTAAGAAGCATATGCGGGCTCAGGCCATTGCCGAGGAAAACGGCTTAAACTGTGTCTATATCGCCGACTCGGGCGGCGCCTTCCTGCCCATGCAGGCGGAGGTCTTTCCGGATGACCAGCATTTCGGCTCCATGTTTTACAACATGGCCCGGATGTCAACTAAAGGATTGAAGCAGGTGACCCTGAGCACGGGCGGCAATACGGCGGGCGGGGCCTATATTGTCTTCATGGCATGCGAAGCGGTGATGATCGACAAATTCTCATACTCGTTTCTGGGCGGGCCGCCGCTTGTCAAGATGGCTACCGGCGAGGTGATCACGGCAGAGGAGCTGGGCGGGGCCAAGGTTCATACCCAGATCTCGGGCGGAGCGGATCATTTTTGTAAATCCCAGGATGAGGCGATCGAAAAGGTGCGCGAGATTCTTTCCCTGGAGGCGCCTCAGGGCATTCACCTTCACCGTTATGAGGAGCGGCCGCCTGCTGTGGATCCGAAGAAAATCTACGAGCTCATGCCGGCATCAGCCAGCCAGCAGATCGACGCCCGTGCGATACTGGAGACCTTCGCGGATGACTCCTATTTCTCCGAATATAAGCGACACTACATGATGGGCAAGGGGGACAATATTGTCTGCGGCAAGATCCGGATAAAGGGGATTCCCGTAGGGGTTGTCGCCGCCAACCGAATCGGCATTATCTTTGAAGAAGCCGCCCGCAAGGCGGCCGAGTGGATCGTACGCTGTAGTTACGAAAAGATCCCGATCCTTTTTATGCAGAATTCACCGGGGTATATGGTGGGATCAGACGCCGAACACGCGGGGATCGGCAAATACGGAGCCGACATGGTCCGGGCCGCATCCTGCGCCCAGGTGCCCCGCATCCAGTTGGTGATCGGGCCGGATAACGGTGCGGCCAATTACGGCATGTGCGGCCGGGCCTACCGGCCGAAATTTCTGTTTACCACCATGCGGGGCCGTACCTCGGTGATGAGCGGCAGAAGCGCAGGCGGCGTGCTGCTCTCCATTGAGGAAAAAAAGCGCGAGGCTCAGGGAAAGCCCATGAGTGACGAGGAAAGAGACGCTTTCCATCAGAAAATGGTGGAAAAATACGACGGCGAAGCCCATCCGTTTTTTTGCGGGGCCCGGCTGTTAAACGATCGGGTGCTAAAATTCTGCGAAATCAGGGATTGGCTGGCCATGGCGTTTGAGGTAAGCCTTTTGAAGCCCATTGGCGAGGCATCGTTCGGTAATTTCAGATTCTAGCAGGGCTGATGTCCGGGGACATGCTCAAGCCTTTTTCATGTAAAGGTTCAGATGTTGGGTTTGGGCTTTCGGATACAAGATAAAGTCGAAAAAGAAACAAAGCGGAATAAGAAATAAAGGAGTTAAAGATGACGGAATATGATTACTGGAAAATCTTTCCCAGGATGCCAAAGAAGGTGAAAATCGGCGATATTACCGTACGGGACGGGTTTCAGCATTTGGAGAAGTTCATCTCCACCCGGGCCAAGCTCTACTATGCCCAGGAGCTGATCTTTGCCGGATGCCGGGACATTGAAGTCACCAATCTTGGAAACCCCTATCTGCTGCCCCAGTTCTCGGATGCGGAGGAGGTTCTGGCACACCTTCGCAGCGATTTGTTTAAACGGCGATGTGCAAAGCGGGGAATCAATCCGGATGATATCTGTATTTCGGCCGTAACCATCCGCGAACCGGCAGTGGACAAGGCAATTGAGCTGAAAGAAAAGGGGATCGGTCCGGACCGCGCTCTGATGATGGTCTCCACCGAGGAGGAGCACCATTTTGCCAATTCCGGCACCACCCTGCCCATGTACTGGAAGGAGGCCGAACGCTGCATCAAGAAGTGCCGGGATGCAGGAATCAAGATGTGCGGAACGGTGAGCACCATATGGGGCAGCCCTATTGCCGGGGCAACAGAGCTTAAGGATGCCGTGGAGTTCACCAAGCGCTGGCTGGAGATCGGGGCGACGGATATCGAGCACGCCGACCATGACGGGAGCGCATCGGCCCCTGACGTGTATCGTTATTTTTCCATGATTCTGGATGAAATCCCGGACACAGATCTGCACATCGCCCATTTCCATGAAACCAAGCGGGTCGGTTCAGCCTCCATACTGGCTGCGCTTCAGGCGGGAATTACCAATTTTGAGGCTACCCTGGGCGGCATGGGGGGACAGCCCGCCAATTTCGTGGACGACTGCCCCGTGCCGGGAACAGGCGAATACTATTATGAAGATCCGCGCTACGTAGGGCTGACCTGCTTTGAGGATATGCTGGTGCAGATGGATGAAATGGGGATTGAACACGGCTACGATGTGGACCGGGTACTCTGGCTGGGCCGCCAGATGGAGCGCACCGCGGGCCAGCGGCTGAGAAGTGAGGCGGTCATCAATGGACGAACCCTGAAAGAGGGGCACATGAAATTTGCCCGGCCGGGGTTGAGGCCGTTAAAGGAAAAGCAGGGCGAGCAGCCCGGTCAGCTTTTGCCGGCCGAGTGGGGGGAAAAAGCCGTGCTCCCGGAGGCCTACAGGCCCAAGTAGACGAATCCAAAAACAGGAGAAAGGAAAAGCCTTATGTCTAAAATTCTCTGGCAGCCGAGCGAGGAACAGATCAGGCAGACCAACATGTACCGGTTTATCCAGTATGTCAACGGCCGGTACAATCTTTCCATTTCTGACTATGAGGAACTCTACCGGTGGTCCGTTGAAAAAATACCGGACTTCTGGGCCGCCATGTGGGATTTTGCCGACATTATTTACTCTCAGCCCTATTCGGAGGTTGTGGACGATCTCTCCAAAATGCCCGGCGCGAAATGGTTTTCCGGCGCCCGGCTCAATTTTGCGGAGAACCTTTTAAGGTATCGGGATGAGGAGCCGGCAATTGTGTTCAAGGGCGAGGATCAGCCGGTGGTGCGCATGACCTATGCCCAGCTCTACGAAGAAGTGGCGCGGGTAGCCGCGTCCCTGAAGGCCCTGGACGTCGGGCCCGGCGAGCGGGTGGTGGGCTACATGCCCAACATGCCCCAAACCATCATTGCCATGCTCGCGGCCGTAAGCCTTGGCGCCACCTGGTCCTCATGCTCTCCGGACTTCGGGTTCAAGGGGGTGATGGACCGGTTCGGGCAGATTGCGCCCAAGGTGCTTTTTTCCGCTGACGGTTATTTTTTCAAGGGAAAGCGGGTGGACTCCCTGGATCGTGTGGCGGCGATCGCGAAGGAAATCCCTTCCATCGAGAAGATCGTGGTGGTTCCCTACACGAAAGATGCGCCGGATATTTCAGCCATTGACAAGGCGGTGATGATTGATGAATTCAAATCGAAAGAGGCCTCGCCGGCTATTGATTTTGAACAGCTGCCGCCGGATCATCCGCTCTACATCATGTATTCTTCAGGTACCACCGGGCTCCCCAAATGCATGGTCCAGGGCAGCGCCGGCATTCTTTTAAATCAGTTGAAGGAGCATATGCTGCATACGGATGTGAAGCGAAAGGATGTGGTCTTTTATTTCACAACCTGCGGCTGGATGATGTGGAACTGGCTGACCTGTGCGTTGGCAACCGGGACAACCATCTTACTCTATGACGGAAACCCATTTTATCCGGACGAGACCGCCCTCTGGCAGATGGCCCAGGAT
>JAGYOT010000191.1 GCA_018399455.1 Desulfobacterales bacterium | reverse complement strand
TCGGTGTATCGCGCCCCAGGCCCAGGCGGGAGGAACGTAAAGCTGTGGCTCACGCAGACTTGAATCAGCGAACCATTGGTAACAGGCATTTACGAGATCTGAAATTTCGCGAGCATTAAGCGACAGGTGCTCAGCCTCGTTTCTGGAGATAAAAAGCCGGTGGAGCCTGTGCCACGTTGAGACCGGCCGACCCGCCCGGTGTCGCCAGCCGTGGCCGGCCAGCTCATATCCGACCTCTTCCAAGGCCTTCAAATAACGGACATGCTTTTTGGACCAGGAGCGGCCCGGCACAACCAGCAGAGTCACCGGAAAAACAGAATGGCCTTCTAGCAACCGGACAACCGTCTTAACCTGTGGAAGCGTCTCAGGCATGACATCATGAACAGATACAATTGCCGCCTTGCCGGGGCCGCTTAAGGGAGCTGTTCTCATGTGCCCGCCGGATGCGGGTTTCCTGCTGCGATGTCGGCAAACAGGCTCACCCATTGCCCAATCGTCCTCTGGTTGAATCGTTTTGCCGCGTCGTGGGCCGTTTTCGCTTTCTCCAGGCGCTCGGAAAAACCGATTTCCGAGATCCGGAAGATGGCATCGGCCATGGCCTCATGGGGTTTGATGCCATAGACGCCGTGGGCCAGATCCGGCCAGTTGAGGATACCGCAGTTTTCAGAAACCAGGACCAGCCGGCGGCGGGCCATGGCCTCAAGCGCTATTGTGCCAAAGGATTCAACTTTTGAAGGCAGCATCAGCATATCAGCCCTGTCAATGACTGCTTTAACGCCCTCCCTTGAGACCCAGCCCACATACTCGATATTGGAAGCGGCTGTCGCATGCGTCAGCACCATATCCCGCAACGGGCCATCGCCTGCAACAATAAAACGGATATGCGGCAGCCGGGCAGCGGCTTTTAGGATATCCTCGATATTCTTCTCCGGTGCAAGCCGGCCGGCGTAGCAGACCGAAGACAAACGCCCGCCCGTCAGGGGAAAAGGCGGGTAAAGAAAGGACGGGGCAATGGGAGTCCCGATCATCTGCGCCATGGTTGCCCCGTTTTCCATGGCCTCCTCGACCATTTCCGCGCTGTTTCCGACCACCCGTTCACTGGCGGTGAATAAAACCCGATTAAGCCCCTTTATACAAAAGCGGCTGACATTATTTAATGCAACCGGCCAATACATTTCGGTCAATTTTTCATAGCGGGTATGGTACCCAACGCACAACGGGATTCTGAGGCAGCGCGCGGCACAAAAGGCCAGCAGGCCGTAGGGGCCTGGGGTGGGAATCACCAGTACATCCGGGGCGATCGTTTTGATCCGCTTCCAAATCCAGACCGCCCTGGGAAGATAAACCTGTTGCGTGGGGTCGCCCGGAAGTGGAAATGAGAGGCTATGGGCATAATCGCCTGTTTCCCCGCCCGGGCTCACGAGTTCGGCATGCGCCATATAGTCTTTCAGGTGTCCGACCAGATCCGCATAGTAAGCGCCAACGCCGTTTCGGTTTGCAACGGCATCCGAGATAACGATCACACGGATCCGCCGGGCCAGGATATCGGCCTGTTTCGCAATGTTCAAATCTTCCGCTGATCCCTCCACCATAATCATCCCGTATTAGGTTGCTCAGTTTTGCAGGGCATCAGCCCGCCGTCTGGATTCATAGCAGCTTTGGGCCGGGGATAATCAAGGAGCTTGAACACATCAGAGAATTCCTGATAAATCTTCTCCTCGGTGCAGCCATAAGCAGAGAGCGTGTAGTGATGCCCGCTTTGATAATGTTTCTGGCACTTATCCTGCTCCTGGATATAGCCAGCAAAAGCCGGCGTAATTTTAAATCCGAGCATTTTATAGAGGCTGTAGACAGTAGCGGCAAGATTTTGCTGCAAATCCTCCATTCGGACAAGCACCAGGCCCTGCCGCTTTTCGGAAAACCATGCCTCCAGAATATGGGTGTAGGCATAGCGCTGGACCGCAATCATTTGTTCCCGAAATTCATTTCCCCTTGCGTGATTGTCAAAAAGCTCAGCTCCTGCCATCATGGCGCTGAGATGGGAGGCCACGGCATGGACCGGATTTCGCACCGTCGCAATGATCCGGCTGTCCGGAAACGTTTTGGCCAGGGCGCCAATCATCGGTGAAAAAGATACATTTTTGGACAAAAACGGCTTTCCCGAGCCTCTGACGTACAGATGACGCTTAAGACATGAGCAGTAAAAGTCCATGATCCGCTCTTTGTCCGCCGCCGGGGTCATATCATCAAAAAAAGCCAGATGCCCCAGTTCATCAGAAAAAGGAAAAGGCAGGATAAGCAGGAAGCAGGCATATATGGGGACCAGCAGAAAATAGTCCTCCTCCTCGTCGGAGAGCGAAATCCGGTGGATGCTGTCCAGGCTGCCCAGCAGCTTCCTCTCCAGCCATCGGATCAGGCGCCCAAACGGAGCTCCGATGATACGATCCAGCCGTCCCAGTCCCAGCCAGAATTTTCGTTCGGAAACCGAGGGGGCAAGGATGAGCTCCCAGAGGGAAAACGTGGTAAAACGTTGCCGGTCCCGGGCCAGCAGGCGGTGCAGAAAGGTGGTCCCGCTACGCGGCACGCCGACAATAAAGACAGGCGAGCGAACCTCAATTGAACGGTAGCCGCGAAACAGCACCTCATCCAGCATAAACCCAAGCCAATGCATGGTCTGAATAATAAACAGCAGGGGGAAAAAACCGACCATCACCAAAAAACGCCGGACCGTCAGCCGGGCCTGGGTGTTTTTGCCTGGCACCAAAGTCCGCAGGAGCAGGCGGAAAAAACTCTGGTAGCTGACAAATAGATTTTTAATAAAATGGGCTGGTGTCATGAATAACGCTTTAGGCCTTGTTTTAGATAGTGCCTGAACGAAAACCAAGATTTTTCGTTCGGGCACTAGATAATAAATGGATTTTGTACCACAGATCGGAGCCGGAGGGAAAATGACGTTTGCGTCATTTTTACGTGGCGATTTGATGACAGATCTTCACTGTAAAAAGAGATGAGCATAAAAACAGCCGCCTGCCGATATCTTCCGGCAAAACGGCTGTATAATATTTAAATGTCATCGGGTTAACACGTTTACATCGCGGACACCTCATAATATATCGTATACCGGGTAAGGATTTCAGCTATCTTTTCCTTTAAACCCTCCAAATCGATCCCGGCGGCCGGCTTTACCCGAATGTCGACCCGCGTGCCGTGAACCTTGTCCTCACCCACGGCCACCTCATAAGCGGCGGCCATATCGCCCAGGGCCTTCAACTCGGTTTCATAAGCCCGTTTGGTTGCATCCCACCGGAGCCTGGGCTTGAATATTTTTCCAACCGGAGTCAAAGGGATCTCCGGGGTAATCACGATCTCCTTTGGAATCGCTGCCCGCTCTCCCACATGCTTCCTGGCCCAGTCCATAACCTGATCTTCTGTGATATCCGCGCCGTCGGCTACTTCCACATATGCCACGGGGACTTCACCGGCATGCGGATCAGGCCGCCCTACCGCCGCCACCGTCCGGATATTGGGCATTTTGTAGATCGGCTCCTCGATAAGGGCCGGATCGATATTGTGCCCGCCCCGAATAATCAACTCCTTTTTCCGGCCGGTCAAAAACACATACCCGTCCTGATCCATGCGCCCCAGATCGCCGGTGTTGAAAAATCCGCCCGGCAGCCATATGTTTTTGTTATGGGACGCTTCAACATAGCCCTTAAACACATTGGGCCCGCGGATCGCCACGACCCCGATCTCGTTGATTTTCGCATCCCGAAGGTAATTTCCGTCCTCATCAACCACCGCCACTTTCATATCCTGGTAGGGCATCCGGATGCCGATACTGCCGACTTTTCGCTCTCCGTCCTTGGGATTGATGGCCGAGGCCACAGCACCCTCTGTCAGACCGTAGCCCTCGAGAATCTTAATTCCCGTATGCGCCTCAAACCGCTTGAAAAGCTCAACGCTCAACGGAGCGGCCCCGCAAATTACATATTTGAGGGATGAAACGTCCACCCCTTCGGTAGGAATCTCCAGGAGCACGGACAGGACGGTTGGAACACAAGAGAAGGTATCGGCTTTATATTTTTCAACAATTTTATAGAAATTTTTCATGATGCTCTCATCCCGATAACCCGAAGGCGAGAGCAGCACGACATGTCCGCCGCAGGCAAACGGGGCAAGACCGGTCACCATGGTTCCGTTGCAATGAAAAAGCGGCAGGCCGCAAAGCATGGTTGTCGCTTCGGTAACTCCGCCCATCACCTGCAGATCCCAAGCCATTGAGACTTCGTTGAAATGGGTGCGGCGGGCGAGTTTCGGCGTCCCCGTGGTCCCCCCCGTGTGATAAAGGGAGGCAATGTCGTCCGGATCGATTCGACGGTCAAAGCTCAGGCGATCGGCGGGGTAGGACTCAATGGCCTCGTCAAAATTGATTATTTTTTCCGCCTTGTTAGCCTTTCCCATGATTTGCACAACATATTCCAGAGAGGGGATCTCGCCCCGAATGGCATCAATCTTCGGCCACATGTCAACACCGGGCACCTCGCCCATGGTGACCAGCACCTTCGTGCCGGCGGCCCTGCAGATATCCCGGATCGTGCCGGCTTCTAGCAGGGGGTTGATGGGGTTGGCTATACCTGCTGCTTCAGCCCCCCAGAGCACGTAATGGGTCTGGGGAAGATTGGGCAGCACATAAGTGACCACATCGTTTGCGCCGATGCCCAGATCATGAAACAGGTTGGCCGCCTGGCGGATACGGCCCATCATCGTCTGATGGGAAATCTCAACCGGCTGGTCATAAGTGTCCCCGTTCAACAAAAAACTGATTGCCGTCGCCTTCGGCTTTATGGCGGCTCCCTGCTCCAGAATCTCAAGGGTGCTTTTTGCCGAAACCCTTTGAGAATGAGGAGTTTTTTCAA
>JAGYOT010000190.1 GCA_018399455.1 Desulfobacterales bacterium | reverse complement strand
AGGGGAACTAAAACCGCCACTTTCTCCCCCCGCATATAACCCATGACTTGGTGCTTTTGCTTGCCTTCCAGTCGGAGAGGTTCATAACCGACTTTCGGGGAGAAGCATTCGGGCCGGGTCTTGCGGAGTTGCAGTGTGCGCCAGATAACGTAGAACTTCGGCAAGCCCCGGTCCATTTCTGCCAGCACCTGCTCCGGGCTCATTTTTTCAAGCTCCGGGAAAAGTCGCCGGCGAAGATCAAAATCGACGGGTCGGCGATTGTCCGGATCCACAAGGGAGAGATCCCACAATTCACTTCCCTGATATAGATCCGGCACACCCGGCGCCGTCAGCTTGATCAGGGTCTGGGACAGCGAATTGATCCGGCCGGCGGAAATCAAAGGTTCTGCAAAAGCTTCCAGATCCCTTATAAAGCGCCTGTCCGCCATGATCATGCGCGTGAAATTGTGCAGTGCGTCTTCGTATGCCGGCGCTGGCTTCTCCCAGGAGGTATGGGATTTGGCTTCCCTTGCTGCCTTTACCATAAACGCCCCCACCCGCTCTGCATCAATCGGCCAGGCCCCTACAAGCGTCTGATAAAGCAGGTATTCCGTGTTTGCATCCGGCAGCCCGTCTTCTTTATGGTGCGCATTGCCCGCAGACCAACGGCGCACCGCTGCAGCCCACTGCTCCGGGATTTCCGAGAGCAGGGCCAGACGGGCGCGCACATCCTCGCTTCGTTTGGTATCATGGGTGGATGTGGCGAGCATTGCTTTCGGATTTTGAGCGGCCCGTTTTTGCATGGCCCCATGAAAACCGGCAACCGTGGTCCCGAACTGTGAAGGATCGCCTCCAACTTCATTCAGGCAAGAAAGCCGATGGTACCGATAAAAAGCGGTGTCTTCGACGCCTTTTGCCATGACCGGGCCCGAAAGCTGCTGGAACCGAAGCATGAAATCGGACTCCAGGGCTCCCGTATATTCGCAAACCAGCAGGTCACGAACAAAATCGAAAAGATTCGGGTCGGTTTCCGGATGTTGGGCTTTTGCACCAGAAACCGCCTGCTCGATCACACGGCGCTCAGCAAGTCGGGGCTTGGCAGCAGCCCTGACGTAGGTTCGATAAACCGGCATTTCGGCCAGGATGTATTTAAGCGCAGCTTTTAGTTCCGTCCGCGTATAATCCCGATACTGGGCATGCTTTTCGCAGATCCATATCATAAGTTCGCTCAGACGATTAAGATCTGCGGCCAAAAGCGCCTCCATGACTTGATGCTTGCAATGGCGGACCAGATTCGCATAATTGATTGTTTCTCCGATGAATTCATTATAGAATCGGGTAAGTGACGTCTCGCCATCCGGATCAATAAAAAGCCCGGTCACAAGATTTAAGAAATCATATCCCGTCGTTCCGTCAACCGGCCAATCAGGCGGCAGTGGCTCGCCCGGATGAAGAATTTTCTCAATCACCACCCATGCATCCTGGACTTCGGATTTCAGCCGGCGGAAATACTGTTCCGGATCCCGCAACCCATCCGGATGGTCGATCCGGACACCGTCGAGCACCCCCTTGCGCAACCAGTCCAAAATCAGTTGATGGGTGGCATCAAAAACGGGTTGATCTTCAATGCGGATGCCCGCCAATTCATTTATAGCAAAGAACCGACGGTAATTTAGGTCCTGCGTACCGGCCCGCCAAAAAGCCAGTCGATAATGCTGGTTGTCCAGGAGCTTTGACAAAGCGTCGTTATCTGTATTCAGCTTTTCTATAAGCCTATGAATATCATGATTTCCGTTTTCGTCCCCGGCTCGTCCCTTCATATTCTCAAATGATTCCGTGCTGATGGGAAATAAAGTCTCCCCGTATCGGCACACTGGGCGCCCATCTGAGAGCTCGATCCGGATTTTGCCATCTTGAATTACCCGGCCGAAATGATTTTCAAGGACCGGAAGCAGCACGCGTCCAGCCAAGCGTTTTTCCGGTGGATCCCAGTCGATATCGAAAAAACCAGCATACCGACTTTTTCGACCGCTTTTTAATACATCCCACCACCACGCATTGGCCGCCGGATGGCTGACCGCCATGTGGTTGGGCACAATATCGAGCACCTGAGTGAGTCCATTTTCTCTAAGCGCTCGGCACATCCGTTCATATCCGGCATCCCCCCCGAGTTCCCGGTTTGTCCGCCCCGGGTCGGTGACATCATACCCATGAACACTGCCCGGGGCTGCCTGCAGATAGGGAGATGCATAAATGTGACTGATCCCGATGGCAGACAAATAATCGGCGATGTCGGCGGCATGGGCAAACGTAAACCCGGCGTGGAACTGCAGCCGGTAAGTGGCGCGGGGAACTTTCTTCATGGCTTTTCCGAATCCTCTTTCTGCAGCAGCAGCACCAAAGACCGGCCCGCCACTGTCAGATTTGCCCCGGCTGCAAACGCTTCTTTTTCCTCCAGAAAACCGCCCCGGGCAGTGTCGATTACACCAACCCAGTGCTCGCCCCACTTTGGCCCGGGCAGGGTAAACTCAATGGCTTCATGATGAGCATTCAATATAATGTATAAGCTGTCATCGATTATAGGATCGGCTTTGGGGTTGGGGTTGGGAATGGACTTGCCGTAAAGAAAAATCCCCAAAGTCTTGTCATATGCCTCTTCCCACTCTGCTTCGGCCTTTTGTTTGCCATCCACGTTGAACCAGGCGATGTCCTTTATATCGCTGCCATGGATGGGCCGGCCTTGGAACCACCGTCGCCTGCGCAGCACGGCATGGTCCCGACGAAACTGAATCAGGCGCTGACAAAATGAAAGAAGCGCTTCATCCGCGTTTTCCCAGTCATACCAGGAAATCTCGTTATCTTGGCAGTAGGCGTTGTTGTTGCCCTGCTGTGTCCGCCCGATCTCATCGCCACCCAGCAGCATGGGCACTCCCTGGGAAAGCAGCAGGGTGGCCAGAAAATTGCGTTTCTGGCGGTTTCTCAGCTCGATGATCGCCGGATCGTCAGTGGGCCCCTCCTTCCCGCAGTTCCAGGAACGGTTGTGGTCCTCACCGTCCTGGTTATCTTCGCCGTTGGCCTCGTTGTGCTTCTCGTTATAGGACACAAGGTCAATTAATGGAAAGCCGTCATGGGCGGTAATGAAATTAATGCTCGCGTAGGGAAGACGGGACGTGTTTTCATAAAGATCAGAGCTGCCCGTAAAACGGGAAGCCAGTTGCTCAAGCACCTGGTCCTCGCCGCGCCAGAAATCCCGCATGCAGTCCCGGTATTTGCCGTTCCACTCGGACCACAGGGGCGGGAAATTGCCCACCTGGTATCCGCCTTCACCCACGTCCCAAGGCTCGGCAATGAGCTTGACCTGGCTGATGAGCGGGTCCTGCTGAATAATGTCAAAGAACGAGGACAAACGATCCACGTCGTGCAGTTCCCGGGCCAGCGCAGATGCCAGATCAAACCGGAACCCGTCCACGTGCATCTGCTGCACCCAGTAACGCAGGGAGTCCATCAGCAGCTGCAGCACATGGGGATTTCGCATATTCAGCGTATTGCCGCAGCCGGTGTAGTCCATGTAATATCGCCGATCGTCGGTCAGGCGATAGTAATAGGCGTTGTCGATTCCCTTGAAGCAAAGCATCGGGCCTTCGTGATTGCCTTCTGCCGTATGATTGTAAACCACGTCGATTATCACCTCAATGCCCGCCTGATGAAACGCCTTGACCATCTGTTTAAATTCGGCCACCGCGGCGCCGGCCCGCCTGTCTGCAGCGTATTCATCGTGAGGAGCGAAGTAACAGATGGAATTGTACCCCCAATAATTGCTCAACCCCTTGTCCACGAGATGCATGTCATTCACAAACTGATGTACCGGCATCAGTTCCACGGCAGTGACGCCCAGATCCTGGAAGTAGTCAATGGATGCCGGATGTCCGAGGCCCGCATAGGTGCCGCGGAGCTCATCGGGGATGCCCGGATGCTTCATGGTAAATCCTTTGACGTGGGTTTCATATATGATGGTCTCATGCCACGGCAGGTGCAGCCTCCGATCACCGGTCCAGTCAAAATGCGGCTGATGGACCACGCTTTTGGGGATGAAGGGGGCGCTGTCCGTGTCGCTGATTGTGTCTGCGCCCTTATCAAAAGGATATGGGAACACGGCTTCATCCCGTTGAAGCTGTCCCGATATGGCCTTGGCATACGGGTCGAGCAGAAGCTTGGAAGGGTTGCATCGATGGCCGTTAGCCGGATCCCAGGGACCGTGCACCCGGTAGCCATAGCGCTGACCCGGCTCCACAGTCGGCAGGTAGCCATGCCAGCAGAAACCTGTGACTTCGGGTAGGTCCAAACGGACTTCGTCTCCGTTTTCATCAAACAGACAAAGCTCCACCCGGTCGGCAATTTCGGAAAAAATTGAAAAATTGGTTCCGGCACCATCGTATACGGCACCTAATGGGAAGGGGGTTCCGGGCCATACTTTCATTATTTTCTCTATCCTTTTCTGTTAGAAGCTGGTTCCAATTGGTATGATGAATTAACGATCAGATCGGCATTTCCTCTGAGAGAGCGGACCACCCGGTGCTCCTGCTCCAGCACCGCCATGCGCCATTTATTAACTTTTTCCTTGCCGCGCAAAAGCTGGGCCTTCTTGGTTTCATGATAGGTTAAGTCGATAAATACCTTCAAATCGACACCTTTCGTGTGAATGGCATACAACCCGTCGATCACCAGCAGATCAATTTCGAAAAAATCCGTGGTTAATGTGTCCACCTGATCGGATATCAAATCGATGCAGGGCATGTCGGTTTTTTGGCTGTTTTTGAAAGCATCCACGGTCTGATATATCCGGTCCCAGTCATACTCATCAAGACCGACGCTTTCGACCCCGTGTTTCTGCCGCCATGGGTTTCGCTCTGCCGGCAGAATCCGGTAATAATTGTCACT
>JAGYOT010000019.1 GCA_018399455.1 Desulfobacterales bacterium | reverse complement strand
CTTTTGGGGCTTTTTGGGTGGAATGTGACAGTGATTTCCTCCAATTTTATATCCCTTCAGCTGATTATGACCATGGCCATTTCCGTTCACTTGGTGGTCCGCTACAGGGAGCTGTTGTGTCTGTTTCCGGATAGGGCGCATCGCGATTTGGTGCTGGAGACCATGCGCTTAAAGCTGACCCCCGTATTTTACGCGGCCTTGACCTCATGCGCCGGGTTCGGCTCCCTGTTTTTTGCGCATATCAAACCGGTAGCCACCTTCGGATGGATGATGGTGGGCGGTATTGCGGTTTCCTTTATTTTTACGGTTTTGTTTTTTCCGGCCTTTCTGGTGCTTTTGAAAAAAACCGATCCGCCGCCGGTCTGCGGCGGCGGTAGCATTTTGACTACGGTGATGGCCGGGCTCGCCGAACATCAGGGCCGGCTCATTTTTGTTTTGAGTGTTGTCCTGCTGGCGGCCAGTGCCGTTGGGATGTCCCGGCTTGAAGTCGAAAATGCCTTTGTAAATTATTTTAAAAAATCCACAGAGATATACCAGGGCATGAAGGTCGTAGACCAGAAGCTGGGGGGCACCACGCCGCTGGATGTGATTGTCGATTTAAACAGCAATAGCGAAAGGCCGGATGAAAACAGCAGCGAACCGGATGCAGCCCCTGCCGGCGGATTGGATGATTTCTCTGAATTTGACGATTTCTCTGAATTTGAGTCACCGGAGGCGGGAAACCAGGAAGCCTACTGGTTTACGCCCTATAAGATGAAGAAGGTGATGGAAATCCATGCCTATCTGGAAGATCAGCCGGAGATCGGCAAGGTTCTTTCATTGGCCACACTGATGAAGGTGGCCCGGGATTTGAATGAGGGACAAAACCTGGACTCCTTTGAGCTGTCCCTGATTTATAATGAGATTCCTGAAAAATACCAGGAGCAGTTTGTCAATCCGTTTGTCTCCGTTGAGAACAATCAGGTTCGGTTCATGGCCAGGGTTATTGATACCAATCCCTCGCTGCGGCGCAATGAACTCATCAACCGGATTCAGCGGGATTTGCCCCGGCTTTTGCATGATGAGGGAGATAATGTCCGTTTGACAGGGCTCCTTGTTCTCTATAACAATGTGCTGCAGAGCCTTTTCGATTCCCAGATCGAGACCCTGGGGGTGGTTTTGCTGGCCCTGATGGTGATGTTCCTTACCCTTTTTCACTCCTTTAAGGTAGCGCTTATCGCCATTTTTCCAAATTTTCTGGCGGTGGCTGTGGTGCTCGGAGCCATGGGCTGGGCCGGGCTCCCGCTCGATATCATGACGATCACCATTGCCGCCATTAGTGTTGGGATTGCAGTCGACGATACGATCCACTATATTCATCGCTTTCGCAGAGAAGTCCGCAAGGACTGGGACTATATAGCCGCTATGTACCGCAGCCACGGAAGCATCGGCTATGCCATGTATTATACTTCGATTACGATTATTCTGGGCTTTTCAATCCTGGCTTTGTCTAATTTTATCCCCACGATCATATTCGGCCTCATGACGAGCCTGGCAATGCTGATTGCTCTGCTGGCCGCGTTAACCCTGCTGCCCCGGCTGATCATCGTATTTAAACCCTGGAAATTTAAGCCAAAAAATAGCGGAATGGGAAATGGGGAACCGGATTCATCATAGAGGCCTTTGATGCATTATGATACGCTTATCTTTAATGGCACCGTAATAACGCTCAATCCCGCATTCGATATCATCGAAGACGGCGTGGTGGGGATTAAAAACGGGAAGATCGCCATTGTGGAGCCAAGAAAGGGTGATATAGCCGCGTATTCCGTTGATGACAGGGTTGATGCGAAAGGCGGGCTGATTCTGCCGGGCCTGGTCAACACGCATGTTCATCTGCCCATGTCGTTGTTCCGCGGACTCGCCGATGATCTCCCGCTGGCTGAATGGTTGAACGAGCATATCTTCCCGGCTGAACAGCGTTATATAACCCCTTCGGCCATTCGTACCGGCACCCGGCTTTCCTGCCTGGAAATGCTTCTTTCAGGGACAACGACCTGCTGCGACGGCTACTTTCATGAGAATGCAGTGGCTGAAGCGGTCCTGGAAACAGGAATTCGCGCGGTCCTGGCCCAGGGAGTGATCGATTTTCCCGCACCGGGCGTTCCGGATCCGGCCGGAAATGTTAAAGCGGCATCCGATTATGTTGCCCGGTGGAAGAATGTCTCGGAGCTTATCACCCCATCGATTTTCTGTCATTCCCCCTATACCTGTTCCGCGGATACCCTTACCCGGGCGAAAGAGGCGGCGGCCGGAGCCGGCGTGCGGCCAGCAGCCGGAGCCCGTCGTCGCCTGGACGAAGGTCATGTAGATCTGATCGACGTCGGGCCGCTCGTCGCGATCCACCTTGATACAGATGAAGTGCTCGTTGAGAAACGCCGCCGTGACGGGATCCTGGAACGACTCCCGCTCCATCACATGGCACCAGTGGCAGGTCGAATATCCGATTGACACCAGGACCGGCTTGTCACTGGATGCCGCCTGTTCAAAAGCCTTTCTCCCCCATGGATACCAGTCAACCGGCTGTCGGGCATGCTGGATCAGGTAAGGACTTTTTTCATGTTTCAGATTATTGAAGCCCGCGGCGTTAATTTGGGTTTTATCTGATATCATACCTGCCTCACCCTTTCGTCAAACCCGGCTTCAGTGGCTGTGCAGCTCAACTTCCAGCCACTCGCGAACTTTTCCCTCAACCGCATAAACGCCTTTGTTATATCCTACGGACTCCATGAACCAGCTTTCCACCGACGGGGGCATCCGGATTTCGGCCAGCTCCTCCGAACCCTCAGAGTTTCGCCGGATAAGATAGATAACCGGCCTTGCATCCCAGGCATAGACCACAAAGTAGTTGGAAAACTCTTCCTTTGAGCGGATCACCCGGCCATGAGCCCAGTTGTTGCCCCACTCCAGGTAAAGGGTCACAGCTTCTTCCGGAGTCATCTCCCAGTCAATGGAATGGATAATGTCTTTGCGCTGTTTCAGTTCATTGATCTGCATCATGGGTCTGCTCCTTAAGTCTGTTATTATAGTGTAACGGGGATTCTCTGGATTACAAATATTCGTTCCAAACTTCTGAATCTTGACGTGCTGATAAAGAGTGCACATGTCATGCCAACAAATCTCCGGACATCCTCGAAACCTCGCCTGCAAGGCACCACCGGGCAACGCGGGCCCCTTTGAAATGTTTCGGCTGGCCCGTTGATACAATTCAAATGACTTTTGAGACAGTTATGTATCATAAAAATACGCTCGTTTTCTTTAAATTTTGAACTTTTCAGGGGCGGTCTCTTGCCAGTAGAAAAGCAACTCGCTAAAATAAAAGATAATTTTAAAATTTTATTTAACCCGAAAATAAGGGCGCTTAGGTTACATTGTGGCATAGGAATTGAATTACAATTTACAAAGGCTTATTCAAATAAATCTTCACCGGCTTGAATCAGCTGAGCAACCCGAAAACAAACAGGAGGATATATGCCAGATAAATCCAAAGAGACAGGGAAGGAAAAAAAGATGCCCCATCCCGGGGAGATGACCATTTGCGAAGCAACCGAGCAGATGCTTGTCAAGGCAAGAAAGGACGGCGTGGAGACGGCCTTTGACCGGGCGGCCACAATGAAAGCATGCCCCATCGGCGCAGACTCTGCGTGCTGCAAACACTGCTCCATGGGTCCCTGCCGTCTGAACGCCAAGGATCCGTATGCCAAGGTCGGTGTCTGCGGAGCCACCATTGACACCATAATGGCCCGAAATTTTGCCCGTATGGTGGCTTCAGGCGCTTCGGCTCATACCGATCACGGCATGTCCATGCTTGACGTATTCCGCGAAGTGGTCAACGGAAACATCCCGGACTATAAAATCAAGGATGTGCTTAAGCTGGAATCCGTAGCCCGTTCGGTCGGCATTGAGGTGGAGGGCAGAACCCAGGAAGACATTGCCAAGGAACTCTATGAAGAGCTGGAACGGACCTATACCCAGGTGGACGGCGAAATCCCGTTTATGAAGCGGGTTCCTGCCAAAACCCTTGAGACCTGGCGAAAACAGGGCATCGTACCCCGGGGCGCCATGCGCGAAATTATGGAACTCATGCATCGAACCCACATGGGGGTGGACCAGCATTATGAAAACATTACCCGCCAGTGCAGCCGTACAGCCCTTTCCGATGGCTGGGGCGGCTCCATGGTGGCAACCGAAATCTCGGACATCCTGTTCGGAACTCCGGTGCCTGTTGCGGCTGACGTGAACATGGGGGTTTTAAAGGAAAACATGGTCAACATTATCGTGCACGGCCATGAGCCCAACCTTTTTGAATCCATGCTGGAATCGGTAAACGAGCCCACCCTGATCCAGGCCGCCAGGGATGCGGGAGCCGATGGCATCAATCTTGTGGGCATGTGCTGCTCGGGTGCTGAGATGATGTCCCGGCACGGGGTTCCCCATGCCGGAAACTTCATGTCCACAGAAGCGATCCTGGTAACCGGCGCGGTCGATTCCATGGCAGTTGATGTGCAGTGCATCAAGCAGGGACTGGCCAAAGTTGCCGAATGCTACGGAACCTATTTGTTTACCACCAACCCGCGCTGCCACATAGAAGGCGCCCAGCATATTGAATTTCATGAGCACACCCCCAAGGAGACAACCGATGAAATTGTCATTAAATCCATTTCCCGGTTCAAGAGCCGGAAAATGCCGGTCGAGATTCCTCAGATTACCAACACGGGTATTCACGGATTCTCCCACGAGTATATCAACTACATGCTCGGCGGCTCTTTTCGCGGCAGCTATACCCCGCTCAATGACAACATCATCAACGGACGGATCCGCGGGGTCGCCGGGGTGGTCGGCTGTACCAATCCCAGGGTAAAGCACGACGAGGTTCATGTTGAGTTGGTAAAGGAACTGATCAAAAACGATGTCCTGGTGCTCCAAACCGGATGTTCCCAGATTTCGCTGGCAAAGGCGGGGCTGCTCACCCCAGAGGCTGCCTACCTGGCGGGCCCGGGATTGAGAGAGGTCTGTGAAACCGTCGGCATGCCGCCGGTGCTTGGGATGGGCTCCTGCGTGGACAACAGCCGGATCCTCGTCGCTGCGGCGGAAATGGTCAATGTGGGCGGGCTTGGCGAAAGCATCGCCGATCTTCCGGCAGCAGGTGCCGCGCCGGAATGGATGAGCGAGAAAGCAATCTCAATCGGCCACTATTTTGTAGCCTCCGGCGTTTATACGGTATTCGGGGTTACCTTCCCCATTGTCGAGAAAACCAAATTCCATGACCTGCTCTTTAACGGTCTGGAGCAGCAGGGACTTGGCAAATGGGGATTTTCTCCGGATCCCAGGGAAATGGCCCGGATGATGATCGCCCACATCGACAAAAAGCGCAAGGAACTGGGCATTGACAAGGCGCGCGAGCGGGTCCTTGTGGATATGTCCGACCGACGGGCAATGGCCTGATCCGACTGCCGAAAAATAAAATATACAACTCAAGCAGGGGGGATTGCGATCCCCCCTTTTTTATTTTATAATTAAAAAATGAGTGAATATATCCGGCATGATCCATCCGGTCGTTCGGCAGGCCGGGTGGAGAAAAAATACTTCACCTTTGCCGAGCCGCCCAATGAGATGGTGCTTGACAGCGGCCGCCGGCTGGGTCCCATAACGATTGCCTATGAAACCCTGGGCACGCTCAACGCAGAGCGAAACAATGTCGTTCTGGTGCTCCACGCTCTGACCGGGGATTCGCATGTGGCGGGATATTATTCGGAGACGGATGACAAACCCGGCTGGTGGGACAACATGGTCGGGCCGGGAAAAGGAATTGATACGGACAAGTACTTTGTCGTCTGCTCAAACGTGCTGGGCGGCTGTATGGGCTCAACAGGCCCGGCTTCCATTGATCCGGCGACCGGCAGGCGCTATGGCCTGAATTTTCCCATGGTCACCATATCCGACATGGTCAGGGCTCAGAAAGCGCTGATCGATCACCTGGGAATCGAGCGTATCCTCTCCATGACCGGGGGCTCTATGGGCGGCATGCAGGTGCTGCAATGGTGTATTCAGTATCCGGAAATGGTGGTATCGGCGATTCCGCTCGCCACTACCATGCGCCACTCGGCCCTGGCGATTGCCTTTAATGAAGTCGCCCGCCAGGCCATTATCGCTGATCCCAACTGGAACAACGGCAATTATTATTACGGCTCCAAGCCCGACCTGGGCCTCTCGGTTGCCCGTATGATCGGCCATATCACTTATCTCTCCGATGAGGCCATGCGGCACAAGTTCGGCCGCCGGCTCCAGGACAGAAACGATTTCTCTTTCAACTTTGAGGGCGATTTCCAGGTGGAGAGCTACCTGCACTATCAGGGGGCCAAGTTCGTGGATCGCTTTGACGCCAATTCCTTTCTCTACATCACAAAGGCAGCCGATTATTTTGATCTGATCCGCCAGAACGAAAAGAACTCGGCGGTGGATGCCTTTTCAAAAGCCGCCGCCCGTTTTATGGTAATCTCCTTTACCTCGGACTGGCTCTACCCCACCTATCAGTCCCGGGACATGGTCAAGGCCATGAAAAAAAACGGGCTGGATGTGAGTTTCTGTGAGATTGAGGCGGAATGGGGCCACGATGCCTTCCTGCTGCCCAATGAACGGCTCGACACGCTCATTCGTGGATTTATTGAGAGCGCCGATGAACATTTCTGATAATCAAAACATGCGCTATGACCTCCAAATCATTGCCGCATGGATCCGGCCGGGTTCCAAAGTCATTGGACTGGGATGCGGCGAAGGTGAACTGCTTCATTATCTCAAGCACCATAAGCAGGTGAGGGAGACCGGTGTTGAGCTGCTTGAATCCCGGGTGGCCGCCTGCATCAACAAGGGCCTTACGGTGATCCAGGGCGATATTAATGAAGAAGTAACCGATTATGCGAATGACACTTTCGACTATGTGGTTTTGAGTCAAACCCTGCAGCAGGTTTACGACCCCCTGACCCTGGTGCGATCAATGTTGAGAATCGGTAAAAAAGTGGTGGTCAGCTTCCCGAACTTCGGCCACTGGCATATCAGACTCCAGCTTTTGGCCACAGGCCATGCCCCGATCACGCCGCAGCTTCCCTATGAGTGGTATGAAACACCCAACATCCGGATACTTTCCATTAAGGATTTCAGAAGCTTTGCCCGCAAGGTAGGGTTTACCATCTTAAAGGAGGCCACCATCAACACCGACCGTGAGGATAAGGGCGGCAGCTATGTCACATTGATGCCGAACCTGAGAGCAACATACGGCATCTATATGATCAGCCGGAAAAACTAAAACAGCAGCGAGGACAAACCATGGGAAAGGGATATATTATCCTCGGGGAAATCACCGATTATCTGACCGGAGAGACGGTTACCGAGACGCATGACGAGCAGGCCCGGCAGCGCATTGCCCGTTACCTGGTCGAGGAAAAAGGATACAAAAAAACCGAAATTGCTTCCCGGATTCCGCTAACAGTCGAAGTTGACGGTCAGAGCGGAAACACCCGTATCGATTTTATGATCAGAATCCATGACACGGCATACGCGATTATTATGTACGGGCCAGGCTCGCTGGTATCGCGCCAGAAACCCGCACTTGCCGCGGCCCTCTTGATTGAGCCATACAGGATCCCGTTAGCTGTTGTCACAAACGGAATTGATGCCCATGTCATGGAGACCCAAAAGG
Organism: Desulfobacterales bacterium; assembly: GCA_018399455.1. Taxonomy (GTDB): domain Bacteria; phylum Desulfobacterota; class Desulfobacteria; order Desulfobacterales; family Desulfosalsimonadaceae; genus M55B175. Next base: position 3,983 of record JAGYOT010000019.1, on the reverse strand, counting down.
GAAAAGTAACCGGCAAGGGCTTTGCCGCCATCCCCGACAGGGAAACCGCTGTCAAGGAAATTCAGGCCATGGAAAAGTCCCCGGTCTCCAAAGACCGTCGGGAAAAAGCCAGACGGATTCTCTATGTCATGGATATTCTGACCGCCAAGGAATGCGATGGCTCCTGTGAACTCTGTTAATGAAGCGCCTGAAGTCAAATCCTGCCGGGAAGAGCCGATTGTCATATATACGAACGGCAAACGACAAGCGGCGACCGAGGCGATCATCATCGAGGAGCCCCTTTCCATCCGTATCGAGGGATCTCCCTATTCTCTTGTCATGCGCAGTCCGGGCGAGGAAAAAGCCCATGTGGCCGGCTTCTGCCTCTCCGAAGGTATCATCGACGGGCCGGATGACATCAAGGCGATCGGCTTCTGCACGGAATCCGGCGTCAACGTGGCCACTGTTACCCTGATGCCCGGGCGCCGGGAAAAAGCGGCCGACATCCTGGACCGAAAGGGCTTCATCAGCCAGACCAGCTGCGGCATCTGCGGAAAAGAAATGGCTGCCGATATCCGGCAGATGGTCATGCCGGTTGAGACCGGAATCCGGGTATCCGCCCGTCGGATCCTTGACTGTGTGGACATGCTTCCCGAGCATCAGGTGCTCCATCGGAAAACCCGCAGCGCCCATGCGGCCATGCTGTTCGACGCGAACCTGAATTCGCTTTCTTTTGCAGAGGATGTGGGCCGGCACAATGCACTGGACAAGGCGGTCGGAAATGCCCTGCTTTCAAATCAACTTTCCCTCGCGGCAATGGGCGTCATGTCCTCGCGGCTCTCCTATGAGCTTGTCCAGAAGGGTGCCCGCGCCGGGCTGGCCCTTTTGATCGGCATCTCCCGGCCGACCGCACTGGCCGTTGATCTTGCCCGCTCTGTCAGGATGACCCTGGGCTGCACAAAAAACCGGAAGCTGATGGTATTTTGCCATGAAGAGCGGATAACCATTTAAAGGACCAATTAAAGGAATTGACCGTTTATGCCGTTCCAGGAAATTCCGGGGCTTCCCGGAAAGCTCTACATCCCCGAAAAGCATCCCGGCGCTCCGAAAAAACACAACTGCCCGGACTGTTTTTCCTGCCAGATTTGCAGCGACGCCCGCTGCAGAATCTGCCGGGAGCATCACGGCACCTGCCGCCGCCAGCCGGACAAGCTGCAGAATCCAGATTAAAATTAAACATTGCCCCGGCCGTCCCTTTAACGAACAGAGGCTGTCTCAGGAGTCTCTTCGGCCCTCTCCAACCCGGTCTCAAACCCCATGATGGCCATGATTTTTAAGGCAATGTCCGTATTGTCGTAAGCGCCTCCGAACCTTTCAGATCCGACCCCGACGGCGGAGGTGGCCACCGGCACGCCCGTATGCTTGTAAGACGTCCAGGCCAGCCCGGCCTTCTGGTTTATGATATGCGTTAAGGTTACGGTCAGCGGATCATAGCCGCCGTAGAGGAGATAGGTTTCCGGGTCGCCGGATTTTAGGGTGCTGCCGGTCATGCTCCGGCGGAACGCCTTCCGGATTTTTGTTTTTTCATGGTCTTTAAGAGTCATGGGATCCTGAGGATCACTGCGGCAACAATCAGCAAGGCAAATTTTCGAGCGATTCCAGTGCCCATCCACGCCTCCCGGGTAAAAGCTTAAGGTTTTCGGGAAATCTTTCAGGGGTTGATGTACAAAACCCCTCGTTTCCTTATACTTTAGGAACTCCGTCTTCGAATTGCAATCAACTTGTAAAAATATCGCGGCCAAACCTTCACAATAAAACGGCATAACCTGATTTAACTGAACAGGCCAAACCTGCTGCAAGGCAGGGACGGAAAGCTGCGGGTCTTATGGAGACAGCCGGGCTGCCAGTAAACCAATTGAGCAGGCCGGCTGTTTTGATCCGGCCTCTAAACCAGTCTTTAAAGTGCCTATCCGTTCTGTTTATTTCCAGATGCCTGCATCAGAAAATCATCCTGAATTCAGGCAGAAAGGCATCATCGGGAGGGGGTGATAGCATCCATCAAAAAACGGCTTTTCCGGTTCCTTATTGTTGTACCAAACCCAAAATTGCCAAAACAGTTAAGGAGTGAATGAAATGAACATGTTAAAAAGAGTTATCTCGACGGCTTCAGTCCTTGCCCTGATCAGTGCCTTTTCTGTCAGCCCGGCACTGGCCGGTAATGGTTATGGCCAAGGCCATGGCCAAAAAGCCAAAAACGTCATCATCCTGATTCCGGACGGCTGCTCCCAGAGCATTCAGACCCTGGCCCGCTGGTACAAGGGCGAAGATCTCACCCTGGACGCTCTCAATGTCGGTGTTGTCAAGCACGAAATGGCCAATTCCGTGATCACCGGCTCGGCTGCTGCGGCCACAGCCTTCTCCACCGGCTACAAAACAACCGTTCGCTTTCTTAGCATCGGCCCGCGGGAAGACGACGTGCTTTCCACCTATGAATGGCCGGAAGATCCGGAAACCTTTTCTTACAAGCCTCTGGCCACGGTCATGGAAGGCGCCAATCTGAAAGGCATGGCGACGGGTCTTATCTCCACCAGTCGGTTCACCCACGCCACGCCCGCGGCATGGGCCTGTCACGTAGATGACCGGGGTAAAGCAGCAACGGAAATCTCCGAGCAGATGGTCTATAACGAAATTGATCTAATTTTCGGTGGCGGCGGGCGCAATCTGGATCCCGGATATCGCCCCGACGGAGAAAACCTTGAACAGGTGCTTATGGACCGCGGCTACGAGATCGCCAAGGACAGATATGAAATGGAGCAGCTTCAGAGCCTGCCGGCATTCGGCATGTTTGCATGGAGCCACATGGACGCCGAGATTGACCGGCCCATCTATAATCCGGATGAGCCCTCCCTGGCTGACATGACCCAAAAAGCCATTGATCTTCTCTCACAGGACAAAGACGGCTTCATCCTGATGGTGGAAGGCTCCCAGGTGGACTGGGCGGGCCACAACAACGATCCCATCTACATGGTCACCGACTTCATCGAGTTTGATGAAGCCGTCCAGGCAGCGCTGGATTTTGCCAGACAAGACGGCAACACCCTGGTTCTGGCTTACCCGGATCATAACACCGGCGGCATGGATATCGGAAACCGCGTTTACAACGGGGCTTATACTCACCTGACCGTGGAAGAGCTCCTTGGACCGCTGAACAAAATGGATCGCACCTTCGGTGCAATGGCTGAGGAGATTGCCGCAATGCCGGGTGGCTGGTCGGCTGCTAACATCCAAACCCAAATCAACGAGCTCTGGGATCTGGAGGTTTCCGATGCGGTGGCTCAGGAAGTTATCGAAATGACAGGCGTCCAGGAAGGGCAGGATGGATATACAATCAGCCCCGGCTATGCCCTGGCCCGCGTCATCAGCAAGCACTGCACGGCGATCGGTTGGACCAGCCACGGCCACAATGCCGAGGACGTGCCACTCTGGGCCTACGGCCCGGGGGCCCCTCAGGGACTTGTGGACAACACGGAACTTGCTGAGACGGTTGCCGATGTTCTTGGTTTGAACATGACGCAGCTTCAAAACCGTCTGTTTGTTAGTTTGGATGATGCTTTTGGCAATGAAAACTGGATACTGGATGAAACCAACCCGGACAACCCGGTGGCAAAACTTTCCGCCACACTTTCCGGTTGTTATATCCAGGCTGAACTTCCTATCAACAAAGATCTCCTGACCATCACGGCCACCCTATCGGGGGAAAAAATAGAGAAGGAGTTCAACCTTGAAGGCGTGGTCGTATATGCCGCGAATACCGGGAGAGTGTATGTTCCCAGACAAGCGGTCATGATTATGAAGACCATCGGAAAGAGATTCAGCATCTTATAAATTTATCGCAGCAGTCATCAAATATACTCGCCTGCTGCCAAGCAGGCGCAATCGATAAAAAGGGCAGCCGTTTTAAGGCTGCCCTTTTTATCGGCATCGGGATTTGGAACGCTTTTAAG
>JAGYOT010000189.1 GCA_018399455.1 Desulfobacterales bacterium | reverse complement strand
TCGCAAAATCATATTCACCGCACATGAAGACCATGTCTTCAGGGATGAACACATCATCGAAGATAATATGCGTCGAACCATGCACACCATATACGAAATTGCCGAAATCCATATCGTCCTGACTATACAATCGCCGGGCATTGGGAGCCGGAGCTTCAGCAATGTGTATGATTCCGGGAGCGTTTGGCGGAACCGCGAAAGCCACGGCATACTGACCTTCATCTTCTTTCAGATTCACCGTAGGCGCCGCCAGAATCATATTGGCCAGGGCAGCGCCGGATTGATGAGTCTTGGCGCCTCTGACAACGATTCCATCATCCCGTTTCTCCACCAAGCGCAGGTATAAATCCGGGTCAGCCTGCCGGCCGGGGGGAAGTGCTCTGTTACCCTTGGCATCGGTAACCGCGCCGCTCACTGCCAGATCCTCCCTTTGGGCATGTTCTAAAAAACGAATGAAGCGTTGATGATAATCCGTTCCGTTCTTTGCATCCATATCAAAGGTCGTTGCATACAATGCATTCAAAGCTGCGGTGCCGGCACAGCGAGCGCCGATGCAGGCTCCATGAAACGGGGTAAAGAACTTGCTGAGCTCCCCTCTTTGAATTAAATCCTCCGGCGATTGACAAATATGGAGAAACCGGCTGACCATTGTGCCGGTAAACGGCGATTTGGCAGCCATCCGGGTTTCGTTTTTCGATTCCCTGGTCATCCTGAAAGTCAGGGCAACCGCATTCAGAGTCGGGGCAAAAGCCGGATGATCCGCCACCTGCCCAACTTTTTCACCAAACGCATATACAACCGGCTTCATTTTTCTGATGCTGTCTTTGTATGCTTGCTCTGACCTCATCATGCCTCCTTTATACTTGCCCTGCTGTTAAGAACAGGTCAGTTTTAATGTTTCGATGTTTTTTTCCATTACCCGTTTGATCAACGGTGCATACATACATTTTTCTTGCATGCAGATCGAAATCGCAATAAAAAAAGGGCGATACGGATATGGCCCCGTTTCGGCAGCATCTTGCAAGAGCCCGGCAATCGAGCAAATACAACAGGATTAACAACATGAAAAAAATTGCTCCTTTATTTGTAATTCTTCTGGCCGTGACAATTTCAGACTGCGCACCCTTCCATGAGGTTTTGAAACGAGACATGGAAATACACAGAGAAGCAGAAAAACGCAGAATGGAGCAACAGCGCGAAACACAAAAACACCAACAGGAGGAAATCAGAGAATCCAGTAAACGGTTGGAAGAACAAAACCGGGAAAAAGAGAATCAATAAACGTCTTCATGTGCTTTAATACCTTTTCAGCCTTATCCTGATGGGGAGCATGAGTGCATTGCGCGATCATTTGTTTTTCAGCGGGCCCGGTTGTTTTAGAAACGATTGAATCAACCTGCTTTTCCGTGCCGTATTGATCTCCCCTGCCCTGAATGGCCAGTACCGGACATGCCACCGAAGGCAACAAGTATTCGATATTACAAAACTTAAATCCATTGACAAGGCATATAGTTTAATTTTATTGCCTCGGGTCGGTTTTTTATGCAGGCGCTCCTGTTGTCCTACCTGTATAACACATTGTAGCATACCACCGGCGCGTTTTTGTTTTTAACATAAACCTCACCCCGGCTTTCAAAGCTAAACGCACCTGTATTTTTTTGATATGTCGACTCCCCGATAATGATTTCCCCGGCTTCGGCCATTTCCTCCAACCGTGCGGCGACATTGACACAGTCGCCGATAACGGTATAGTCCATGCGGTTGGCAGAGCCGATATTACCGATAATGGCCAGCCCGGTATTGATGCCAATCCCAACCCCAAAGCACTCCTGCGCCTCAGCTCGTCTTTTTTCCATGAGCCGGCGGGTGGCCTGTTGCATCTCCAGCGCTGTTCTTATGGCATTTTCAGGGGGGTAGGCATCGGATTCCATCAAACCGAACACCGCGATAAGCTGATCCCCGACAAATTTGTCCAACAGGCCGTTGTTCTTGAAAACAATATCCACCATCACACTGAAGTACTGATTGAGCATTCGAACGACTTCTTCAGCAGTCATCCGTTCAGCGATTGCGGTAAAGGAGCGAATATCCGCAAAAAGAACCGTCACTTCCCGACGTTCCGTCTCCAGCAGAACCCCCTCTTTCAGATTGACCAACTTTTCCACCAGGTTATTGCCGACATAACGGCTCAAACGGTTCCGCAACGATTCCTCCCGCTTGCTTTTCTCATAGGAGAGCGCCAGGTCCCGGGAATAAATCATCAACTGAGTGGCCTGTTCCTGATTTTTTCGGTTTATCTGCTCCATTTTTTCCATCAGGGCATTAAAATGGCTGGCAATCTCGTTTAGTTCCCGATCCGCTTCAATCCGGATCGGGAGCATCTGCTCCCCTGCCCTCAGGCGGCCGGCTTCCTGGCTTAAAAGGTAAACCTGGTTCGCCGATCGCCTGAGCAACAAGAATCCGGCAAGAATGGAGAGAAGGATTACAGGCAGAAAAAAAAGAACGGTCGCAGAGGCGCTGATATGGCGGTTAAAAAACAAATAAACCAAAAGCAGGTATGGGAGGATGATCATCAGCGACAGCGCGACATTGAGCTTACCGCCCAGGCTGTAATAATCACGGTGCTTTACAGGCTTGCTCCTTTTCATGCACCCATCCCGGTGCGACTGCTGTCAATGCGTTCAAAATCAAATGCCTGCTCAAAACGAACCGCCACACGGGGCGAAGCGTCGACAGAAACACCGGGGAGTGCATCTATCCTTACAACTGTAGCTTCGGATCGAATACAGCCCTGAACTTCATTAGTGCCTGCCAGATAAATGGTGGTTTCAAACTGCTGGCCGACATAATAATTCTCCGGGTGACAGGGCACAAACAGGGCGCCTCCGCCGGATATATCCTGCAATTCCCCCTGATCCGTAGCCGGAGGCTTGTCGGCATTAGCAAACCTTACCGAAACATTAAATTCAATGGGATAGCGCCGGAAATCCCGCTTGTATGCCACGCCAATGGTTGGATCATGAGAAGGCCGGGAGGGAGTATCCTGGTGACGAAAAAAATCCGCCAGCCGCCTTCCCATCCTCAGTATTTGATTTCGAAAGGATTCGGACAACTTGCAGGGCTCCTGTCATGACAGGGGATAAGGGTCGGGCAGTTTCTGATAAGGAAGCATTTCAACATATGCGGCGTATCAAAACCTTATCAGGTGATCACGCAAACCCTGCGGACTTCCTTGATATCGGTCAGGCCTTTAAATACCTTGATAATCCCATCCTGCATCAGGGTGGTCATACCCTCCTGCCTGGCCTGTCGGAAAAGCTCCTCAGCACTGGCCTGTTTTTTGATCATGCGCTTGATTTCCTTGCTTCCGTCCATCAGCTCATGAATCCCCATACGCCCTTTATATCCACTACCGTTGCACTGCTCACAGCCTACCGGGGCATACAGTTTTAAATCCTGGCTGTAGGTAATCCCGGTAGCAGCGAAATCCTCCTCGCCATAATCCTTGACCAATTCATCAAACTCTTCCCTGGAAGGCGTGTATTCCCGACGGCAGTTTTTGCAAAGCCGCCGCAGCAAACGTTGGGCAAGCACGACAAGAAAAGCGTCCGAGAAATTCAAAGGGTTCAGACCCATATCCAGCAGTCGGGTAACAGTCTCGGGGGCGCTGTTGGTATGCAGAGTGGAAAAAACCAGATGACCGGTCAGGGAAGCCTCTACTCCAATTGAAGCCGTCTCAAAATCGCGCATCTCACCCACCATAATGACATCCGGGTCCGCTCTCAGAAAAGAGCGCATAATGCGCGCAAAATCAAGGCCGATTTTATTTTTTACTTCCACCTGCCGCAGTCCGAGCTGTGTAATTTCCACCGGATCTTCAGCCGTCCATATCTTGCGCGATGGGGTGTTGATATGGTGCAGGGCCGAATGCAGGGTGGTGGTCTTCCCGGAACCGGTCGGCCCCACGCATAAAACAACCCCGTAGGGTTTATGAATAGCCGCTTTCAACGACTCATAGTTTCGCTCCGTGAGGCCCAAATCTTCGATCTGCATGGCACCGCTGGTAGCGAGAATCCGCAACACCGCATCCTCAAAACCTCCGGCCGTGGGCAGGGTGGCCATCCGAAGTTCAAACTCCGGGATCCCCTTGCGCCTGAACTTGATTTTCCCGTCCTGGGGCATTCTACGTTCGGCAATATCAAGATTGGCCATTATCTTGAGCCGGGATAGCAGCGCATTGGCAAAGGAGTTGGGCACTTCCAGGAAATCCTGGCATACCCCGTCTATACGAAAACGGATCTTAGTCCGTTTGGTCACCGGTGACGGCTCAACATGAATATCAGAAGCATCCTTGCGGTAAGCCGATATCAGGATCTGATCGACCAGACGCACCACCTTGCCGGAGCCTTCATCATAAGCCTCAGCCGTATCCTCATCCTCATCCTCTTCCTCCTCAAAGGAAATCTCCGGCATATCGTCAAATGAATAACCGCTAGTTGCTCCGCCCTTCTCAATTGCCTGCTGGGATTTCTTCTGGCTGAAAAAATGATTGATGATTGCCTCGATATCTTCCTTGATCCCCACGGAAAACATGAATTTGTTGGTATTGAAAAGCGCCTTGGCGTGATCCAGTTTCCTTAAATCCTTAGGATCATCCATCAGGATCTCGATATGGCCCACCTCCCAGTGCAGGGGCACCCAAAGATCCTGCAGCAGGAACGGCTTTTTCAGATTGCTGATCAGTTCATAAGGCACTTCCATTTTCGGATCAAAGGTTCGAAACGAGCAGTTGTAATAGGCGGAAAGCGATTTGCCGATCTCGTCTTTGGAGACATTGAACTGATCCTTTAAAACAAATTCCACGCTTTTTTTCATTTTTTTGGCCAGATTCAAAGCCTTCTGAAGCTGCGTGGTGGACACAATTTCATTTTTT
>JAGYOT010000188.1 GCA_018399455.1 Desulfobacterales bacterium | reverse complement strand
CCGGAATCACGCAGAGACCGGCCGCCTTTCCGGCAGCCATTGCAGCGCCTGCATTCTCCGCGGAATTGTGATCGCAGAGGGCAATCATATCCAGCCCCTTTTCGAGACTTTTGGCAACAATATCCCGGGGGCTCATTGCCCAGTCCCCGCAGGGGGAAAGACAGGAATGGATATGGAGATCGGCCCTGTATACATTCACTGGAAGCGCCTCAAAAACTCTACGCGAGGTTAGCCGGGTTCATTGACAACACCCGCCTTGAAAAGCTTTCCGGCCATTGAAAACGAGTCCAGCTCTGTTAACAAAACCGGAATCCCTTCCTGGTCGGCCCGGGTGCGAGTACCTTCATCCGGAGTGTTGCCCCCCGCGATTATAATGGCCGCCATCTCCCGGAGCACCGCCACAGCGACAATATTCTGGTGCACCTGAATGGTCAGCCAGGCACAGCCAATGGGCGCATTGGCCATCACTTCGCTTAAAAGATCCCCGCAGTAGCCGCCTTTTACCAGTCGTTCCAATCCGCCTTCACCGGCGGCCACGGTCAATCCGAATTGCTCCACCAACGCTTTTGCTTGCATTCCCGGATTATCCTTCTATTCTGAGGTTTTATCTGAAAACTTGTTTGAATCCCGGCATTGATCAAGTGCAAACTTGTAACAATCGGTCAATCTGGCGTAACCGCGGACGACATCCTCGGCAAAGGTGCGGCAGTCAGGAGCGCCGCAGGCCGCGCAATCATGGCCCGGCGTCTGGGAAAGAATGTATTCGATACGCCGCATATCCTCAATGGTAAGCGATCGGGACTTGTCTTCAATCTCTTCCCTGTAATCCGAAGGCTTGGTCTGGCTGAAAAACCAGCCCCGGTCATAGAGGCGTCTGAGCTTCCTGGGCTGGATTCGACGCCCAAGGCCGAACATTTTGATAAGCTTCTGTACGGTGCTGCGGGCCAAATACTTGTCCACAGCGGTTAACGGCCCCCCTATGCATCCCTCGGGACAGGCCCGGAATTCAATGTATTCCGTATCCTGAAACAGCCCCATCTCAATTTTTTCAATGTATTTTTTGACTTCCTGAAGTCCCGAGACCGCAAGAGCCCGATCGATATTCATCCCGGCGATCTCACCGCCCGACATGGCCCACAGGGGCCCGCGGGCATTTGGGATAAAGCTTAGATGCCGATACGGATAGAGGTTCAGATCCATCTCCCGGGTGGCTTCAACCTCTTCGAGCAGCCGCGGAAAAATATCATTGACACCTATGGCCGGATTCAGCCCGGACCTATCCTCCGGATCGTCTGTATCGCCATAAGTCACCTTTGAAGGGCACGGGGTCAGGTGATACAGAAGCACATCGTCTTCCGAAACGGCATACTGCTCACTGATTTCTCTTCGGATTCCGGATTCAACCAGGGCGACCGGCCGTTTCAGCGGAAGAATGTGATCAAGCAGACCAGGATGCTTAAGGGCGATCAGCCGTTTCACCACCGGGCAGATCGGAGAGATCAGCGGCCACGGCGTCTCTTTTCGCTCCCGGTTTTGCTCAATAAAGCGCTCCACCGCGTATTGATACATTTCCAGATAATAAGAAAGATCGATTGCATGATCAAATCCCATATGATTGAGGCTCATCAGCACATCACAGGGCATCACGCCGGGAAACTGGGCATAAAGAATGGGAGAGACAATGGCAACGGTAATCTTATCCGTTTTTTCAAGACCCCGGCGGCTCATGACAGGAGAAATTGCGCCTTCCGGGCAGACCCGGATGCATTCTCCACAACCGATACACAGATGTTCAAGCAGGACCGCCCGCTGGTTGCGGATGCGGATTGACTTTGTCGGGCAGGCCCGGACGCACTTGGTACATCCGGTGCAGTACTTTTCCTCAAATTGAACATAGGCTGACGGCATTCTCAGTCTTCCTGTGAATCGCCGGTTTCCGGACTATGAAACAACATCCGAACTGTTGTTCCCTTGCCCGGAGCGGACTCGATATGGAGTTCGTCGGAATGGTTTTCCATGTTCGGAAGTCCCATTCCGGCGCCAAACCCCATCTCCTGGTATTCCTCCAAGGCCGTGGAAAAACCCCTTTCCATTGCCCTGGCAATATCTTCGATCCCCGGTCCGTCATCAGAGATTTCAAGGCTTATCCGATCCGCATCGATTTCCACACAAAACAGGCCGTCTCCACCGTGCATCACCACGTTCATTTCCCCTTCATAGCCGCAGATGGCAATGCGGCGAATCAGCGACTGCGCAATACCCATCTGCCTGAGCAGCTTCTGGACCGTTATGGCGGCCTGGCCCGCATGGATAAAATCCCTGCCTTTAATATGAAAACATTTTTTCAGTGGCGGCATCCGGATTTGTCTCCACGGGCAAAGGTGTTTTAAATCCTTTTCAGCGGGCACCGTTCAGACCCGTCAATCCCTTTTCGAAAAGCCTGCCGCAAGAGACAAACATTGATAACGGAGTCGCCAGCAAAGGCATATCATTTTGTCGGGCTGTTTCTATAACCCCCGGGTTGGGCGTTTTATTGCGCACAAAAACAATTGCCTGAACTCCCGAAATCAAGGCGGTATTAACCACCTGAACCGTGGCAAGCCCGGTTAACAAAATCCCGTCTTCAGATAAAGCCGCCAGGATATCACTCATCAAATCACTGGCGCCTACTTTATGAAAAGCAATATCAGCCCTGTCCTCACCGCAAATAAAGGCTGCTTCAAGTGTTTCTGCAAGTTCAGATAGCTTCATCAGATATCTGTCACCCCTGTTCATTCGATCTGCTGTTATCGTGACAGGCTGTCCTTTTATTTCGTTGAACCGTTTCCGGGGAAGCGCCTGTCAGCCTGAGCCCCCCGTTTAATTTCAAAATAGAATTAATCCAACACCATGTCAACAAAAGTTAAGGGCATCCCTATCGGGAAGGCAGGATTGACTTTTTTTCCGTATTGTGAAAAAGTTTAATTGTTTTTATGTGTCCGGAAAATTGCTCTTCATTCAGGAGGACCACGCCATGGCCCAGATAGAACACTCCGATATTACAGATGAAATGGTTGGACAGATCGACGAATGCATCAGTTCCCACCGGCAAACCCCGGGTGCCGTGATACCGGTTCTCCGGCAGTGTCAGGATATTGTCGGATATCTGCCGGTCGAGTTGATCGACTATATCAGCATCGGACTCAATCTGCCCAAAAGCGATGTACTTGGGGTCGCAACATTCTATTCCCTTTTTTCTCTCACACCGAAAGGCCGCCATACCATCCGTGTATGCCTTGGCACGGCCTGTTACGTTAAAGGCGCCAAAGAAGTCATGGGCCGGATTAGACAAATCTATAACATCGAACCCGGGGATACAACGGAGGATCGCCGCTTTTCCATGGAGGCTGTGCGCTGCCTGGGGGCCTGCGGTCTGGCACCCGTCATCGTCGTTGATCAGGATACCCATGGCGGCATGACACCGGATGCGGTGGCTGATATTCTTGAGCAATACCCTTAGACGGCATCTCAAATACCGGACGGTAATGCTGTTTAATCCGCAGTTACGCTGAAAATTCCTTGACATATAATACCAGGAGATAGAGATGGCCAATCCGAGACTCCAACTGATGCTTTGCAGCGGCACCGGATGTCAGGCATCCGGCAGCCGGGAATTTCACGAGGCCCTTGAAGCGGAAATAAAAAAACAAGGTCTTGAGGAGGAAGTGAAAATCATTGAGACCGGATGCAACGGTTTCTGTGCCTTGGGGCCGGTCATGCTGGTGCAGCCGGAGGGCATATTTTACGTCCAGTTAAAACCCAAGGATGTCCCCCACCTTGTAGAGGAGCATTTCCTGAAAGGCCGGCCGGTCAAAAAATTGTTGTATGTGGAGCCCGCATCCAAAGAAACCATCCCCACCATGAACGAAATCCCCTTTTTCGCCCACCAGAAATTCTGGGTCATGCGAAACAAGGGAATTATCGATCCGGAATCCATTGACGAATACATTGCCCAGGACGGCTATTTCGGTGCGGCCAAGGCCTTAAACGAAATGCAGCCGGAAGACATCGTTCAGGAAATAAAAGACTCCGGACTGCGCGGGCGAGGCGGTGCCGGCTTCCCTACAGGTTTGAAATGGCAGTTTGCCAGCAAGGCCGAAGCTGATATTAAATACGTGCTTTGCAACGCCGATGAAGGCGATCCCGGAGCATTTATGGACCGCAGCATCCTGGAGGCGGATCCGCATTCGGTGCTTGAAGGAATGATCATCGCGGCACGGGCCATTAACGCCAGCCAGGGCTATATCTACTGCCGCACTGAGTACCCCCTGGCGATTGAGCGTCTTACGCTGGCCATCAGCCAGGCGCGGGAATATGGGCTTTTAGGTGAGGACATCCTGGGATCCGGGTTTAGTTTCGACATTGACATCTACCAGGGCGCCGGCGCTTTTGTCTGCGGCGAGGAAACAGCTTTGATGCGATCCATCGAAGGCAAACGGGGCATGCCCCGCCCCCGGCCGCCGTTTCCCGCCAACAAAGGGCTCTGGGAGCGTCCCACAGTTTTAAATAACGTGGAAACCCTGGCCAATGTCGGTCAGATCATTCTAAACGGTGCGGAATGGTTCTCCGGTGTAGGTACCGAATCCAGCAAGGGCACCAAGGTTTTTGCGCTCTCCGGTGCGGTCAACAACATCGGGCTGGTGGAGGTCCCCATGGGAATCACGCTTCGTCGGATGATTTATGAAATCGGCGGCGGCGTCCCTAAAAAGCGCAAGTTCAAAGCGGTTCAGCTGGGCGGACCCTCTGGCGGATGTGTGCCGGAAGCCTACCTGGACACGGCCGTCGATTATGAGGAAATCGTCAGGGTGGGTGCAATCATGGGCTCCGGCGGGGTTATCGTGATGGATGAGAAAACCTGCATGGTGGATATGGCCCGTTTCTTCATGGATTTTATCCAGGATGAATCCT
>JAGYOT010000187.1 GCA_018399455.1 Desulfobacterales bacterium | reverse complement strand
AGACGAGCGCCTCGATAATCATCCAGATTTCCAGTACCATCACACAAGCGCCAATAAAAAAGAGCAGCCAGTTTGAGCTGTTATAAAAATTCTGCAGGTTAAGCAGCATGGCCCACCCGGTCATAAAAATCATAAAAACCATCGGAATTACAGAAAATACAGCAGGCACCCCTTTTCGTACGAGATAAATGCTGATGACAAGCAGGGCAAGTCCGCCCAGCAACTGGTTGGCGGTGCCGAAAAGGGGCCACAGGATGAGCGCTCCCTTGCCGGAACCATTATAGAAAGCCAGAATAAAGGCAGTGATCACCGCAATCAGGGTGGCCTGGGTGCGGCCCGCCAATTGAGGGATTTTAATGGCCACAGCAAGCTCTCCCACGATATAACGCTGGAGCCGGGTTGCCGTATCCAGGGTTGTGGCCGCAAATGAAACCAGAAACACGCCCATGATGGTAACGGTGATATTCATGGGAATCCCGTATGAACTGATCATGTTGGCCGATCCTTTGACAAAAGCACCGAGTTTGGCATTCAATCCCGAGGCAGCGGCCCAAGACGCATAGTGATGGGTAAACGCATCAACTCCCGTAAATGCCTCGCCGCCAACGGTCAGCCCTATTCCGATTCCGGCTGCACAGGCGACGATAACAAAGGTGGCCAGGGCTCCCTCCATCAGCATGGCCCCGTATCCCACAAAGCGGGCGTCATCTTCGGAATAACACTGTTTGGAGGATGTTCCGGAACTGACCAGAGAGTGGAAGCCGGAAATGGCGCCGCATGCAATGACGACAAACAGGAAGGGCCATATCGGGGGCGCGCCTGCCGGCGATGCGTTGTAAGCCGGAGCGACCAATACCGGATGGGCCACAATAACCCCAAGACCCAAAAGCGCAAATGCCACAAACAACTGGTGGGAGTTGATATAGTCCCTGGGCTGAAGAAGGGTCTGTACCGGCAGCCGGGAGGCGATGAACGCGTAGACAAAAAGGATGATCATCCAGCTGATCAGAGCGCTGTTGGCGCTCATACCTAAAGCCTTTAAATCAACCGGAACGTAGGCGCCGATAACAACCGTGACATACATCAGGATGACGGCCAGAATGCCCAAGCCGACATGACTTTTGCCTTTTTTATAGACCATGTAGCCCAGCCACACGGCAATTGGCACCTCAACCCAGACCGGTATCACAGCCTGAGGATACATGGTAAAAAGAATTGCGATAATCAATGCAAAGACCGCGATAACAAGCAGCAGCAGAAAAAAGATGATCAGCAGAAACAGGACACGGACCCGGGGATTGATAATATCTCCTGAAATATCTCCGATGGATCTGCCGTTGTAGCGAAGCGAGATAATCAGCGCACCAAAATCGTGCACCGCGCCCATGAAGATGGAGCCTACCAGAACCCAGATAACGGCGGGCACCCAGCCCCAGATAAGCGCTACGGCCGGGCCGACAATAGGGCCAAGCCCTGCGATCGAGGTGAAGTGATGGCCGAACAGGATATGCCGGTTGGTGGGAACAAAATCCAGGTCATCTCGTAATGCATGCGAGGGACAAACATTATCCGAGGCGAGTTGAAAAATCTTATGCCCGAGAAATTTCCCATAAGTGTGGTAGGCGACTAAAAACCCGACCAGCATGACAATCACCAAGAGCAATGAATTCATACAAACCTCCTTTATTCGAAAACGTTAAACCGCGATCCGGCGCAATGTTCGTCTTTGGCTGAAAAATACCGCCTCCAGACTCAGCATCCTGTTAAGGCCGGCTATAGGGGTATTTGCAATCCATCGGCATAAATGGTGCTGAGCTTCCAGAAGCCTTGCTTTTTAATGACCACCGGTCCGATAATCCGCAGATTCCTGTCTATATAGATATCAATGCCATCGGCTTTTGCCCGCCGGTATTGCCCTGTATTATGAGGGGGGGTGTAGCTGACCCCGATGTCTCTGGCGGCACCAATGCTGTCCGCGGTCTCCAGATCGATCAAGTAGAAGACAAGCTGCCGGCAGTCTTTGTTTTTAAGGAGTTTTCTGGCCCTGGTCGAAAACCTGATTTCCATCTCATCGTCCTTTCAGGCCCCTGGTTGACTCCGCTCGTGGGAATAAAACACAGCCTTCCCCATGCTGTTATATCGGCTCCTGGCGCCCCTCCCGGCATGTTGCGGCCTTTAAAAGCGGCGATGAAAAGCGGTTTAACCAAGCAATGTTTTATCCTCTACACCCGTAATTAGTGTAACGTCAAGAAAAATTAATATATTTTCGTATGTTATCTCTTGCCCGGGATACATTTCAGTCTGAGCCGGACCCGGATGCTGTCATGTGAAAAAAATTTTTTATGAGCTTATGCTCATAATAGGGTTGATATTAATCCGATTCTCATCAATATTATTAGATAGGGAAAAATTTTAATTTAACATGTTATGGGTACCGCCCCGAGGCGGTAAAGGAGGCCATGATGACGGTTTCGATTCAGCCGGTGGATCGTGTTGAGATCCAGACGCTTCAGGACAACTACATTGACATACTCGCACGGGATAATTCGGATGTGATTTCCCGGGCAATACCCTTGAAGGGGAATGAGGTAAGAAACAGCATCCTGGCGGAGCATGGGTTTTCGGCCCTGATCACCACAACAATCGGGGACAAATCCAGGAGCATGTTATTCGATTTTGGATTCTCAGAGCACGGCGCGGCAATGAACGCCGAAACGCTGGGAGTGGATATGACCCGTGTTGAAATAGCAGCGCTTTCTCATGGTCACCTGGACCATGTAGGCGGAATACAGAAGCTGTTCGAAATGATCGGAAAACCCGGGACCGACCTGGTTCTTCACCCTGAGGCGTTTAGGAATCCGCGGTATATGAAGGTTACTGAAGATTTTAAAGTTATGTTTCCCCCCTTTACCCGGGAGAAGGCTCAAACAGCAGGAGCAACGATCATCGAGACAACGGCGCCGTATCCCATGTCGGACGGCCAGGTTCTTTTCCTCTCGGAAATTGAGAGGACCAGCGAGTTCGAAAAAGGAGCGTCATCGCTATGGTATGAGAAAGACGGTATTGCCCGCCAGGACACATTTGAGGATGACACGGGGCTTGCGTTTTTAGTAAAAGACAAAGGTCTTGTGGTCCTGAGCGGGTGTGCCCACGCTGGTATTGTCAACACTGTTCGCTATGCTCAAAAGGTGACCGGGGTGGAGCCGGTTTACGCTGTAATGGGGGGATTCCACCTTTCCGGCCCGGATATGGCGCCGGTGATCAAACCCACCATTGAAGCATTGAAAGAGATCGATCCGCACTATATTGTCCCTACCCACTGCACGGGTCGGGACGCCACAATGAAGATCGAGGATGCTTTTCCTGAACAGTTCATTCTGAACATGTCCGGCACAAAGCTGACCTTTGCCTCAGGCCAATAAGTGGATCGGCGGGCGCAGTTTGCCGGCGGATGCCGGGGATGCCGTAAAAAAAGGCATTCCCGGTAAAAGTGACAGCAGAACTCCATCCTGCATTCCTATGGATAAACACGGCGCTTTTTGCCTCACCCCCAAAAAAAATCGTGATTGCCCGGCCATATTTATGGTATTTTGCCAACTGTCATGAGCATCGTAAATTCTCATGGCCATTCTGATTCATTTTTCGGGCGGTACGCCAATAAATAAACTTTCAGGTTTTTGATTTCATGAAACGCGATCAAATCCATTTGCTTGAGGATATTTTTCAGATTATTGCCGAATCCGAGAGCCCCGAGATTTCCCTGGAACGTATCGGCCAGATGCTGATTGAACGCTGCAGCATTGATGTGTGCTCGGTTTATGTGTTTAATCCTGAGGATAATAGTCTGGTTTTAAGGGCAACGGTGGGCCTGAACAAGGAATCCGTGGGTTCGATTTCCATGGATGTGGCCGAGGGGCTGACCGGACTTGTGCTGGAATCAATGCATCCGGTCTTCGTGGTTAATCCGGCCAGCCATCCGAGATTTAAATTCTATGAAAACAGCGGTGAAGAGAATTATCAAACCTTTCTGGGACTGCCACTTATCTATCACCAGCAGGCATTGGGGGTTCTTGTCATTCAGACCGTTTCCGCTGAGAGCATTACAGAAGCGGATATTCCCATATTTGAAAATATCGCCAGCCAGATTTCAGCGACAGTGGCCTATACCGGACTTCTAAAGGGCTTGGCCAGCCTGTCAAGCTCGTCCAGGGAGGCCTTGCAGGAGCCCTCGGCAGCGACCCCATTTACTGCATCTCATAGCCGGTTCAAAAGAAACTATTTGCGGGGAGAGTCGGTTTCATTCGGAGTCGCCGAAGGCTATGCGCATTATCTGCCTGAAAACATGAGTTTCAGCCAGGTCCATTGCACGCTTTCCAACAATACCGAAACTGAAATTCACCGGTTGGAAAAAGCGTTTGAAAGAGCCGGCAGCCGGATCCAGCATATTGCGGATCAGGCCAAAGCGCTTTCTGCCGAGGAGTCCGGCATCATTGAGGCCCACCTCATGTTCTTGAAGGACAAAACCCTGCAGCAGAAAATCGTTTCAAGGATCGAGGCCGGAAGTTGTGCTGAATATGCATTAAAAGAAATCATTTTTGAATATGTCGACATGTTCCGGTCCATTGAGAACGCTTATATGAATGACCGGAGCGCTGATATACTCGATATTGGCCAGCGTGTACTGGAAAACCTGATCGGTGGAACCAACGAAGAGCATCCGGCCTTCAGCAGGGAAACCATTGTCATCGCCTCATCGCTTTCCCCGGTGGACTTGCTGGCTATCCGGCAGAATAATCTGCAGGGGATTGTTCTGGTCAATGGAGGACGAACGTCGCATACGGTGATACTCGCCAAATCCTTTGAAATTCCGATTGTCATTGGGGTTGAGGGCGTTCTGGATATCGTTCGGGAAAACGATTATGTGATTATGGACGGAAGTTCCGGATTTGTCTTTGTCAATCCGCCGCAGGAAATCCGCGTCGAATA
>JAGYOT010000186.1 GCA_018399455.1 Desulfobacterales bacterium | reverse complement strand
AGCAAAAAAACCGGCGCATCCGGCAGCGGCGACAGGGGATATTGGTTCAGGTCCACGCCTGATCCGTTGATAAGCACTGTCCTGGCGCCGTTTTTCAGCAAATTTCTTTTTTTGAAATCAGCCAGGTCATCCGGGTTCTGGAAAAAAACAGCCCTCGTGCGCGCCAGGGCAGCCCTGTATAGCGCGGCAACAACTCGGCCCACGGCCTGCTGCCTGAATCCGCCGCCGCCGATAAACGCGTATCCAAGCCCGGTGATCATTGCATATGCCGCAGGCACACCCGCAGCCTGGGCCGCAAGGCAGCCCCAGATTACCGGTTTTGCAGTATACCCAAGCACCGCATCCGGCCGCCTGCGCCGGAAAAGACGAAACAGGTGAAATGCTGTCACCATATCCCCTGCCGGATTCAACCCCGCCCGCTTTACGGGCACATGGCAGTATTCAACGTCCATTTCCGCCAGTTTTCCCCGCACATCCTCAGGCGCATCCGGCGCGCAGGCAATGACCTCATGACCGCGCGACACCATCGCCTCAAGCAGCGGCCCCCGGAAATTAATAAGGGAACGCGGTACGCCCCCGATAACCATAATTCGCAAATCAACATCTCCTTATTCCATCTCCGAAACTATTTCTCTTCCGTGTTTTCCGGGGTCTATCCCTTCATCCACCGCACCATCTGTGGGGAAGCTCTTGGTTTCGGCAAACCGGTCCCCCAGTAGCTGCCCTGCCTTTCAGCAATAGCCGTGGAATCGCAGGAGCGGCCAAAAGGATGAAGCTGGCCGCAAATTTTGCCCTGTGGCGAATCCCGGTTCCAAAATTGCCAACAGCAATAGAATAGACAATCAAAACAGGCAGAACAACCAAAAACACTGCACTGGATTTTCTGTCTCTCCAAATGGCCTTTCGGTTACGCCATAAAAAAAAGGTCAATACCATATAGAGCAATCCGTCAGCCAGTCCGGTCATGTGCATGGGAGTACTGACATCCCAGGGAAACGGCGAGTACAGGAAATACACTGTTCGAGCAGGTGCAAGCGCAATCATCTCCGGGAAGGTTTCAGGTACCAGCCAACTTGGATAGCTCGCTGAATCCCGGCTGGAACGTTCGATCCTAGATAATATTCGAGAAGTGTCCAACAATCGATCTATCGTGCCCAGTTTAGGCACTCTGTACGCACCCATGGCATAGCTGCCCACTGCAATCATGCTGCACAGCACTGCAACCGCAGCTGCCGGACGAAAAAATCCCGCACCCAAGCGAGAGACTAATTTTCTCGCTGCCGAAAATCCCGCCAAAACCAAAAAGGCTAAAAGCGAGATAAACATCCCACCATGAAAGAGGGTGGCAAGGGTCAAGCCTAACACGGCAAGGACAGTTCCTCTTTTGGTTTTCTCTCCAGCCCAATAGGTTACTCCAAGCAGGCCCAAAAGAAAAAAGAACCAGATATAGGCCTCCCGCATGGTCAAGGCGGAATAAAGCACCAAGGTAGGGAATAAGGCAGCTGCCCAGGCAGCTTTTTTAGCTGCTGAAGCCCCCCACAGACTATCCGAAATCCTATAGACCAAATAAACACTTCCCATACCGCAACCGACACTTAAAGATTGGGCCAGAAGAAGACTGCGATCGGTGAGTGCGTAAAGCGACCCGATCAACCTGGAAATTATATAGGAATCAAATCGCAGATATGTGCTCCAAAGCCCTATCGGCCCGGCCTGAGCCCATTCCCATGCTCTATTTTCAAAAGCAATGGCATCGGCGCCACTGTCAGGAAGTGAACCAACATAGAACTGAAAAAGGGCAGCCCCTGTTCTAGCCAGGAAGGCAACCAGAAGCACCAATTGCAAAGTCGGATGCCGCAGGGCAAGGTAAAGAGTGGTACAGGCAACTATGAGCAGACCCGTAATGCCTAAAAAATGTTCCATAAAAATTGTTTCGTTTTGACCGGGATACTAAAAAATTGATAAAAGGCCATATTTTTATCAATCGGCTGCTCCTCCTCAAGCCACGCCTGAAATATGAGTACATCCCAAAGATAATAATGCCATCGCCGTTTTCCGCTCACATGCTCCTCCCACATCTTCCGGATCAGTTCGGTCAAAAAAACCTTCTTCGCGGAGACGCTTTTCCCGAAGCAGCTCTTGAGCCCATTCGTGCAAAGATCCCCTCAGACAATGCTCAATAGGCACGCCGAATCCCATCTTAGGCCGGTCCATGATTTCCTGCGGAACATATTTATACAGTACATAGCGCAATAACCATTTGCCCTTACCATCCCAGTGGGAGAATAGGTCTTTATAAAATGCCTGCCTGCTGGGGGCGTTGAGCGCGCCTGCCAACTTATCCAATCTGTCAGCCAAATTTGGAACAGCCATCCTTTGCGGCAGATATCGTCTCAACCCTTCTAAATCATGTCGTGCCAGGCACCCTATTCCCAAGCCCATTGCACGCCTCAATTGCAAGGGGAACCTCCTCGCCTTGTCCCATGCTGCAAGGCCGACTATATGCCGGTTATACTCGGCAAAGAGCTCATCGCCTCCATCGCCAGAGAGGCTCACTGTCACATGTTGTCTGGCCAGTTTGCTGACCAGGAAAGTGGGGATCTGGGAGGAATCAGAGAAGGGCTCATCCCACATAACAGGAAGGCGAGGAATAACTTCCATAGCCTCTTCAGATGTAACGTACAGCTCAGTATGATCCGTGCCCAAAAACTGGGCAACTGCCTTGGCATGTTGGGCTTCATCTATGTTTTCACTATGTACGCCGATGGAAAAGGTCCGGACAGGTTGATTGCTCTGGGTCTGCATGATGGCAGTAACAGTCGTGGAGTCGAAGCCACCGGAAAGAAAGGTTCCCAAGGGGACATCAGCGATCATTCGTTTTTTGACCGCACCTTTCGATAATTCATCCAATTCAGCGGTCAACTCATAGGCATTTTTATGCACCTAATTTGTGCCTTGCTCTGCAATTCGGGCCAAGTCCCAGCAGCACTGGGGGAAAGAAACATCACGGTCATTATCGCGAACAACGACAAAATGCGCCGGGGGCAGTTTGAAAATCCCTTTATAAATGCTCCATGGAGTTGGCACACAGTTGTGGCGCATATACAAAGCCAGTGCATCCCGATCAACTTCCCCGTTCCAGGCCGGGTAAGCAATCAAAGCCTTGAGTTCGGGCCCAAATAGAAAAACGCCGTTGTGTTGGCCGTAGTAAAGGGGTTTAATACCCATCCGATCCCGAACCAAGAAAAGAGACCGCTCATGGCGGTCCCATAAGGCAAAGGCAAACATGCCGTTTAATCGGCTAAGTGTGCTTTCTAACCCCCAATGCCGTAGGGCTGCCAGCAGGATTTCAGTATCCGAGTGGCCGCGCCAGTCGAAGGCGCCCCCCTCGCTCTCAAGATCCGCATGCAAGTCCTGGTGGTTGTAAATTTCTCCGTTGTAGACCAGAACGTACCGGCTACAGGGAGAATGCATAGGTTGGTTTCCGGCGAGGGAGGGGTCCAATATAGACAAACCCCGGTGGGCCAATGCCAGCCAACCTTTTCATCCAGCCAGACGCCGGCATCGTCCGGCCCGCCGTGCTCGATGCAATTGGCCATCCGGCCAATAATGGCCCTCTCTAAACGTTCATCCTTTTGCCAAAAACCGGCTATTCCACATATTATTTATTTGCCGCCTCAACAAATAAATTTATCACCCTATCTGCCTGGGCTTGCAATGAATACCATTGTGCCACTTTAGCCTTATTATAACTACCCATTCGTTGCCTCAACCGGGCATCCCTGATTAATATTGCCATTTTTTTTTGCCATTCTGACCCTTCTTCAACAAGCCAGCCATTAACCCCGGCCTCTACAATTTCTTTGTTCACGCCCACAGGCGAGGCCACAACGGGCAGACCGCAGGCCATATACTGAATGAGTTTGTAGCCGCACTTGCCGCGCTCCCAGGGTGAGTCCTCAAGGGGCATGATGCCGATGTCGAATTTCCGGATGGAATCCACCTCGGTATCCTCGCTCCACTGCCAGGGCTCCACCGGCAGATCGCTCAAGCTTTTCCGGGTAGCACCCACGGCTGCAAACCGGACATTGAACTGCGATTGCAATGATTCAAAAACGCTTTTAAGGGGATACAGGTAACGGCTTGTCTTGGGGGTTCCGATCCAGCCGACCACCTGCGGCTCCATGCTTTTATCCGGCTGATCGTCCACCGCCGGATAACGGTTCAGATCCACCACCGTAGGCACAATTTCAACGCGCTTTGCCCCAGCACTTTTGGCGCGATCAGCCAGGTACTGGTTTCCGGCCACAACCAGGGCCGCGTTTTTCATCACCGCATCGATCTTCCGGCCAAGCAGAACCCGCACCACCGGCAGTCGATGGAGGTCATATCTGTGAAACAAGGCATCATCGTAATCAACCATGTAAGGCATGCCAAGCGCCTTGAGCAGCCGTTCGGCCGCAGCCGGCAAAAATGGCAGGATTTCTTTTTCAACCCATACCAGATCGTAGCGGCCCGCGCAGGCCAAAACCTTTATCCTGCCCCAGTAGGCCAGCAGCGCCTCCTTCAAGGTGGTTTTGCCGGAATACAGTTTTTCCAGGTACGCATTTGAAAAAAACGGAGCCGGATCTACCTGCCAGCCAAGGAATTTAAAATACGACAGATACTGCAGCGTGCGCAGCCGGCTTGAAGCCCCCAGGCGGGCGTATCGGGTGAGCAGAAGAACTTTCAACCTGCGCACTCCTGACTACCGGGGGCGACGATCCGGGGCAGATCCCGCCAGAGGAAATGATATCCCTGCAGTGTATTGAACATCCCCTTCCAATCCCGGTACAATGCGCAAAAAATCAAACGGGTAAACGACTCGATCATCATGGTAACAATCACAAACGCCCATGCCTGCCAGCGGGGAAAATGCTTGAACCCGTATAACATCCGGCTTCGGAGGGAATAAAACAAGCGCATGGCCTTCACCTGCCCGGATGTG
>JAGYOT010000185.1 GCA_018399455.1 Desulfobacterales bacterium | reverse complement strand
TCTTAAATTGGGCTTGAACTTTTTTCTTTGCCATCCAAAAACTGACTTTTTACGAGTGCATCAGCCATGAGCTCCAAAACATACGGAAAAATTTTTTTGATTCTGATCGGCGGTCTGATTGTCCTGATGACGGCCGCGGTCGTTGGAATTCAGTTTTTTCTTGGAACCGGCATGGCCGGCCGGGTGATCCTTTCCCGCATAAATAAAGCCATTCCCGGAAAAATTCACTGGCAAGGCCAGCGGGTCCTGCTCTTTGAGGGCCGGCTGACGATAACGGGGCTTATCATCAAGGACCCGGATGAGGTTCGGGTCGTTCGGGCCGCGCATGTGACGGTTGATATCGGTATCCCGGAACTTTTATCCGGCGTGATTTTTGTCGAGAAGGCAAGACTGGACGAACCGGGTGTTTTCCTTGAGACCGATTCCCGTGGCCGGCTGAACCTGCTTAATGCGTTTGTGCCGCCTTCCGGGAAACCGCTTGCTGAGCCCGGGAGCCGGCCTAAAGAAGAAGCGCCGGCTAATCTGCGGGTCGATGAACTGATTGTCAGCAACGGCGCATTTTCTTTTAAGAGACCGGGCACAACCCCGGAGACCGGGGCAAAACCGGGCCGGCAATCCGGCCCCGATGTTATCGTGTTGGATGCTGTCGGAGTGACAGCAAGACAAATCAATCTCGCCCGGAAGGCCGGCCGTATCAATCTTACCATTGGGAGCGGTCATATGGATATGGCCGGCATCCACATGCCCCTTCAGAAATGCCATCTGATCGCTCACCTGACCGAGGGCCGCATTGATCCCCTGGAGCTGGATATTCAGACCCCTCGGTCCCGGATGAAGCTGACCGGCTCCGTGGGTGCGGTTTTTGACAAGCCGCGCCTTGATCTTTTGCTTTCGCTTTCCACCAGGCTCTCTGATATCCGGGGGATGCTCAACCTGGATACTGAACTGAAGGGCCCTCTGCGGCTTGAGGCGAGAGCCCGGGGAGCGGTTGAAAATCCCGATGTCACGGCGAAGCTGGATTACGGCCCCGGCCGGATAGCCGGTGTGGGCCTTAATTCCGCCGATTTTGCATGCCGCATGCGCAATCGGGAGGTCGAGATCACGCAGATGGATGCCGAGCTGGATTATGGCAGCTTTGAATCCACAGGCACGGTAAATTTAGGGAAGGCTTTTCCCCAGGGGTTTCTGGCCCCGCCCGACGCAGCGGAAACCATCTCCTATGCCTGGGATATCAAGGGAAGCGGCTCCAGGCTCAGAATTGAGGGCCTCTATGACATGGCCGGGCATGGCATAAAAGCGCAGGCAAGGGGCAGGGCAAAGCTTGAAGCGATTTCAGAAACCTTTCTGGCAGAGGGTTTGGCCGGGAGCGTTGAATTTCAAACACAACTCTCGGGCCCTGTAAAATGGCCGGTCTTAAATGTCCGGCTCTCGGGCCAGCGCCTTTTTTACCGCGGTTTTACCATTGGCTGCCTGCAAGCGGATGCGGGGGTTAAAAACGGTGAACTGGAAATCCGTTCCGCAGTGCTTTCAAATCAGGACTCGCACCTTGGGTTTTCCGGAACTATGCGGTTGATTGATCAGAATAGCCGCCAGATGGCCTCTGACCCGGATTTGAATCTCACCGTCGCCCCAAGTCGCCTTTATCTGCAGGATTTTCTGCCGGACCTTCTGCCGGACATGGCGGGCCGGGTGGATCTTTCCGGGCATCTTTCCGGAAGCCTGTTCGATATGGAAGGGGCTTTTACGGTTGACGGACGGGATCTGAAGACAGGGTTTCAGTCTATACCCGCCATGCACCTGGCCTGCCGGATCAAAGGGGATCGGGTTTATCTGGAGCCTCTGAGGGTGTCGCTCTCGCCGGAGCCTGAAGCCCGGCCTGAGAATCGACCTGAAACTCAAACTGACAGCCAATCTGATTTTCTTCCCGACAGGGCTTGTCAGGCCGTCCGGATGCAGGGCTGGATTGGTCTGGACCGGCGCTATAATTTGCGCCTTTCATCCGATTCCCTGGATTTTTCAGTGGTTAGGGCCCTGGCGGATACCGGTCTCAAGGGCCGCTTCGAGATTGCCGCAAGCGGCAGCGGAAACCTTGCCGATCCCCGCGCTGAAGGGACGGTTGAGCTTTCCGGTCTTGCAGTCGGGGACATGGCGCTGCCGGAAATGCAGATTACGGCCCGTCTCCGCAATCATATCCTATACGCCGGGTCAGAGGCACCCGCTTCCATGAACCTCCGCTATGGTCTAGTCAGCCGGGATTTTAGAATAAACGCTCAATTATCGGAAACCGAACTGGCCCCATATTTTAAGCTTTTGGGCCTCGGCAATCTCTCCGGTCCGGTTTCGGCAAACCTGAAGGCCGACGGCAATGCTGAAAATCTGACAGGAATAAAAGGAGAACTCAATATTTCAAGCCTTGCTGTCAGAGCCGATGATACGGAGCTCATGCATATATCGGATCTTACGGGAGTTTTCGGAGAAGACGGCATCACCCTTTCCGAAAACCGGATTCAGCTTCTGAAAAAGGGCTATCTCATTGTCAGCGGTCGCGCGGATTGGACGGGCCACAAGCCGGCTTCCGATGATCCGGCCGGTGGCGACGAGACAGGGAAAATAAAATTTACGGCCAAGGGCAGCATTCCGGCCGATATTGCCGGCGGCTTGGTGCCGGGCATTTGCGAGCCGGCGGGCACGTTTGAGCTTGAGGCCCGGTTGGCCGGTACAATTTTTCAGCCGTCGGTTTCAATGGATATCCGCCTGCAGGATCTGGGCCTGACTGTGGCCGAGACCCTCCAGAAACTCCATGATGTAAACGGCCATATCCAGGTTAACAATCAGGCGGTAATCATTTCGTCTCTTACCGGTCACCTGGACGGCGGCAAATTCAGCCTGGACGGCGGTATTGAACTGGACCGGTTTATGCCGGGCCGCATGAATGTTCGCCTGAGCGCCCATGCAGTTCCGGTCGTCATTACCGATAGGCTTGAGGCTCTGATAAACGCGGATCTGGATTTTTCCGGTACTCCGTCGGTTTCCAGGCTTTCAGGCGATCTTGTTTTGCTGGAGGGGCGATATTTCAAGGATTTTAATCTTAACCTGCTTGACAAGGCCTCTGAAATCGGCAGGCGCAAACGCGGAACCGAGCCGCTCGGGCCTGAACAGGGGCTGGATATCCCTTACTTAAAACAGCTTTCCCTGGATTTTTCGCTTTCCAGCCGTCAGCCCTTTGTGATTGACAATAATCTGGCGCTGATTGAGATCCGGCCGGAGCTTGGCATACAGGGTACACTCAATGCCCCCCTGGTTACCGGCCGGGCCGAAGTCCGGGACGGCGGCATCCTTTCCTACCGGGATACGGAGTTTAAAGTGAAAAAGGGGGTTGTCGATTTTGTCAATCCCTACCGGATTGAGCCCAGCGTGGATATCAAGGCTCAAGCCAGCGTGCGGCAGTGGCTCATCACCCTGCTGGTGTCCGGGCCGCCGGAGGACTTAAACTTCCGGCTCAGCTCGGATCCCCCCGAGTCAGATGCGGATATCCTGTCCCTTCTGGCGGTGGGCAAGACCACAGGCGAACTTGGTGCCGGCTCAGGCGGATCCTCGCGCGCCCCGGAGGAAATGCTTGCCAATCTTGTTGCGGACAAGGTTGAGGGACAGGTTAAGGCAGAAACCGGGCTTGATATTGTAGAGTTTGAATACCGGAAGAACGAAGAAGGGGCGGAAAGCGCAGAAGAAATACGGGTCACGGTGGGAAAGGAACTCTCACGGCGGCTTACGGTCAAGTATGGGATGGAGCGGAAAAGCGGCATTGTGGTCCAGCAGAGCACGGCGATCTACAAGCTTTCCGAAAACCTCGCCGTCAATGCCTATCAGGATACCGAAGGCGAGTTCGGAGGGGAGATGCGGTATCGGCTGGAGTTCAGATAATGAGGTGCATCATGATTCAGATCAGATATCCCGGTTCGCTCCTTGGCTGGCTTATTCTCGCGGCGGCCGCTGTGGCATGGCATCCGCCGGTTTTGGCCGCACCCGAAGTGCCGGCGCCGGTCATTGAAGCGGTGCACATCGAAATTGCCGGCGAGGCCGCAGATCCGGAAAAGATCACAAGAATTGCAAAAGGCCTGATTGGTATCAGGGGAGGGCAGGTTTTTTCAGAGGATCGCTTCTCTGATGCCCTGAATGCGCTGAAGCGCTCCGGGCTGTTTGCGGCCATCGATGTCCCGGATCCGGACTGGAAAAAGCCGGCTGTAACGCTGGTTTTTCGTTTAACGCCCTTTCCCCGCATAAAAGACATCGTCATTCACGGCGGTTTCCCGCTGCTGGAAAGAGAAATTCTGAATATGATGACCATTGCCGCGGGAGATCGGCTTGCTTCCGAAGCACTTTCTGAACAGGAAAAACTGATTGAACAGCTTTTTATCTCGGAGGGCTATATCCATCCCCGGGTCCTGGCATCATCTGAAAAGGATTCCGAGGATGGGCATACCATCGTGGATATCGATATCCGAAAAGGCCCCTTCTATCATCTGGATGCGGTTCATATTGACGGCAATACCGCCTTCTCCGATTTTCGGCTGAAAATGCGCATGGATACCTGGCAGGCCTCAAAGCTATGGGGCGGGCCGTCGCGCTTTACAGAGGACAGGCTCAAGGAAGACGTCAAAACCCTCCGCGGGTTTTACCGGCAAAGGGGATATTGCGAGGTGACGATGGACACGGCGGTCAAAAAAAAGGAAAACGGAAGCGTCCGGATAAGGATTACCCTGGACGAAGGGCCCTGTTATGCCGTCGGTTTTTCGGGCAACCAGGAATTCTGGGATTTTACCCTGAAAAAGGACCTGGTTTTGTTCACTGAAGGCAATTCAAATGACTCCGGCCTCCGCAAGAGCCTGCGGAAAATCAGGCACCGCTACCGGCAGGCCGGATATCTGTATGTGATGGTAGAGGCCCGCGAAGTTCAGCCTCAGACGGATAAGGCCGTGCGCTCGGTTGTGATA
>JAGYOT010000184.1 GCA_018399455.1 Desulfobacterales bacterium | reverse complement strand
CTGGCTTGCGGCCAGGGCGGAAACACCGGCCAGTGGAACGGTCAAAAGAAAGGTTAGAAATAACAAAATCCATTTGTTTCGCCATGTGCTTTTTTGTCTCATTGCTGATTCCCTCCATGTTGTTGGTTAGTTTGGTATCTTTCTTTATTTAAATACGTTTTGACAGGCTTATTGATTGATACAAACCGGTATTCTCACGCGGCCGCCGGTCAATGGCTAAAATACTCCGTGGGAAGGGTTTTGCAGAGTTTGACCACGCTCCGATAAATACAGTCCCGGATACAAAGCTCCAGGGGGGTATTTTTGAACATTTCCAGCTCTACCGGCATGTCCATGCCGCCCAGGGAGGCGCCAAGTGCGCCACTGCCGGAGGTGGCGGTACCTAACGCTTTTGCTGTGGCAACTACGCGGCCACTGGCCGCATCAATTGCACGCAAATCGAGGCCGGCCCTGGCCTTGTGATAGCTGCCCCCAACCTTCAGGGGGATCCAGGGGGCCTTGACCCGAAGCCCTGCGCCGCCACCTTCAAGGTCGGTGAGCGTACCGTAAACGAGCACTTCGGCCGTCTCCATCTTGCCCTGGGCAAGAATGGCATCCGGGTTTGCCATAAAGGAATCGGAAAGAAGCTGTTCAGCACTGATCCCCTGGGTGTCGGATCGGTCTACCACAATGAAATAGTTGGACTCGAAAAGAGCGGTCTGGAGCATTTCCTGAAGTCCCCTGGCAACTTCCAGAGGAGCGCCGGGGATCTCGATCGAAAACGCTTCAACCGTCGTAATGCACTTTCGTCCCTGGTAGGCCGCACCTAACGGAATGTCAAAATCCTCACCCCCTGCGCTCAGTGACGTACAGGGGAGGCAGATCAGGAGAAAAAGCAAGCATCGACTCCATAATCGGGGCTCTGGCTGCCAGCCTGATCCGCTTCTTTTTTTACGCGGAAACTCCGCTCCTTTGGTTTTCCGAAGCTTTGACCGGCTCATGGTCGTCATCGGCAGCCCGTATGCCTCGGGCAATTTCGGTTCATCAGGGTGTTGTATCGCCTTCTCTCCTCACGGTCTTTCAAGAGCTCAAGAAATTGGTAATAGTAAATATCAAAAAACAAAGAATCATCAGGTCGTTCGGCCGAAGGTCCCCTCAGGGGGCCAAATGAAACGGACGCATCCTCCGTGGCCGGCTCTCCCAATTCTGTCACCGGCTGCCGGGTCGGATCCGTAAGACGAATGTAGTCGAAATAAACATGGGCTGCCCGTGCGGTGGTCGCATGGGCTTCTATTTCGATGTCCACCCGTCGGTCGAGATAAGCGGAAAGGTCATAGGCAATGTCCCGCCATCCGTCTTTGCCGGAAACCATTAAGTCGTCTCCTGTCTGTTTACCATCAACCAGAACCTTTAGAATCCATTCCCCCCTGGGCCTTCTGTTTGCACAGACCCCGACAGCAAGTCGTGAAGCGGACCGGGTAATCCGGATATTGCGTCTGACAATGCGCGCCGGAATATGGATGCTTTCCGGGTACAAATAAAGAATTCCCAGACGATCCATATGGGGAACCGCATCTTCCATCCGGGCGGGGCGGCGGTAAAATCCGGCGCGGCCGCCGCCCGGAAAGGCTACGGCCGTCTGCGTAACTTCCCATTCCCGTGCCCAGGATTCATTAATCCGGGTTAAGTCCAACACCTGTCGGCTTCTCGGCTGGGTTGCCCGGGGCGGTTGTCCGGCAGCATGGATCGCCGGGAAGAAAAGCGTCAACAAGAGCAAAGAACTTGGAATTGCGGCGGCAAAAAACCGCCGGGCGGCGTTTGCGGTCGATAAAGCCCGGCCTTTCTGTTGATTCAAGCTTCTGGGTTTCGAGTTCATGGCTTCATGCCTCCCTGATCAGGGCTTGAAATTGACGTTCATGTTGGCCTTTTGGTTCTTTTTAAGCTTGTATTCCTGCTTTTCTTTTCCCGCCGTGACGTCGGAGAAGGTAACCGTCGCCGTGTTCGGGGGATAGTCGCCCACATTAAGGGCCCTGAACCCCATGACAATGATATCGGTCTTCATGGTGATCGTCCGGCTCTGGGGTGCATTGGTCAGGGTGATGCCCTTAAAGACCGCCTTGCCGTTAATAAGAATATCGATCATATCTCCGTCCTCTTTTTCGTGATCCCAAAAGGTGACGGTGATGGTTTTCTTGTTTACCGTGATGTCCTCCATGCCCTTCTCCTTGACCACGGTGATAAGGGCATTGGCCGTAAGATCCTTGTATTTTAGGGAGACCGGGCATTCGCCGATTTCGTTTTTGGTGATACTGGGGCCCGGCTGCCACGTTGCACCGGAATCCCCGGTGACGTCATGGGTTTTTCCGCTGGTATCGGTATAAATACCCTTTAAATCCAAGGTTTCATTGACGACCACCACTTTGTTGGCAGGGGATATGACCAGAGTGGCCTTGCGGACCGGTGGAGGATCGACACATTTGCCGTCTTTATAAATCTTTCCGTCGGGACATTTATGGGAGTCGTCGGGTTTGCCGTCTTTTTTGCCATCTTTAACACACACCCCGTCCACGCAGGTATAGCCTGCGGGGCACGGAAATTTTTTACTGCATTTGCGGGAAAGCGCATCCTGAGTGTCAGCCAGGTCCTGCGAAAGATCGTCTGATGTATACCCGCGCCCGGGCCCGGAGGTCTGGTCCGAGGCGACCTGGTCGGCCTGATCCTGACTCCGGGTATCACTCCTCTGAGTCATGGTATCTGTGTAGTCATCGTATTTGTCGTCAAAAGGCGAGACGCATTCTCCGTTTTCGCAGACATAGCCCGTTGGGCAGTCCGTATCCTTCAGGCAGCCGGCGGTTTGCATCGCCTTGCAGATTTCTGCGGCACCTTCAGCGCAGATGGTCGCGTCCCCGGCGTCTGTTTGGGCTGCAGGACCGAATATTTCCCCCACATCGCTGTTGGTGCGAAGTTCGTTAAGACTGCCGCCTATATCCACGTTCCGGCAGTTGCCAAGCTTGTCCACCATTGCTGACAGCTCTTTTATTTTCGCCTTGGCCTTGGAAACCGTGGTCCCGATTTTATCCGCCGCTGCCTCGGCTGCGCCTGCCGCCTCGGCCGTCAATTGGTTTTCTCGCGTGGCGATGGACTTCATTGCCTCGGCTTCATTGCTTATTTTCGCGGCTTTGTCAGCCAGTGACGGATCAATACCGGCAAGAAGTCCGCGAATGATGCCGGCGATATCCGACACTTTCCGGCTTGCAAGATCAGCACCGGCTGCGGCCTTTCGCGCGTTTTTCCGCTGTTCGGCAATATCGGCGGGATCCACATTCGCCAGGCGGTCATTGGCTTTTGCGATCTGGTCCTTTAAGGACTGAATGGCTGACGGAATCTTTCGAAGCAGTTCGTCGAAGGATTTAACTCCGCTTTTGGCCTTTGTTTCTGCATAAAGCGATTTCATTTTTTCAGCAGCGGCAGCCGCTTTCTGAGCGGCTTGCCTTGCTGTGGAGGCTTGGGCCATGGCTTGCGTGGCGGCCTGTTCGCATTGCTTTTTATCCTTGGCGCTGGATGCGGACTTCGCTTTTGCACATGCCGTTTTGCGGGCATTGGCGGCTGCTTCGTAGTTTTGCTTCAAAATCGCCAATTGAGCGGCAGAGGCCCCGGTGGCCGACTGGATTTCGCTTTTGAGCTGTTGCGCCTTCGCCTGCGCCTGGCCGCAGGCAGCGATCAGTTCCGCTGCATTGGCTGCGGGTGCGGACACATGGGAGAGCGCGGCTTCCGCGGATGTCTGCATGCCTGCCAGGGCGTTTCCGGATGCATCGGCTCTTCTAAAATGTTTGCTCACCAGACCGCTTTGCTCCCTGGCTTTATTCAGCCAGTTTCGGGCCTCCTCAAGGGCCGCATCCGATATGTCATCGCCGGCCTCGCCGGCGCATTCTTTGGCTTTCCGGTTTAATTTTTTAAAAGCCGCCAGAAACTGTTTATCTTTTTCATCCATCTGCCGGATGCGGGATTCATATTGGGCCAGATCCAAATCCTTAAGCGTTCGGCATTCCCCCAAGGCCTTCTCCAAATCCTCCTGCCGGCGGGACAGCTCTTCTTTTACGACATCGACCCCGCTCAGACTTTTCGACAGTTTCTGAATTGCTGCTTCAGCTTTGGCCTTTAGTTCATCGAAGGTCTTTTTGGCTTTATCCGCATCACCCAGAAGCGTGTAACGGATGCTGCCGCGCTTTCCTCTGAAGCGCTCGAAAACCGGCTCATTCATAGTCTGGCGAATTTCGCCGTATAAGTTACGGACGGTCTCAGCGGGCGTGTCGATGTTTTTTTGTCCCGCTTTCACCAGCTTGTTCCATCTTTCAATGGTATCCAGCGAGCTAGAAATATTTTTCTGTCTGTCCAGAAGCGACTGGATCTCATCTTTGAGCTCGCTGAGTTTTTTCATGCCTGCCACTGCTTCCGCTCGTTTGGCAGCCGCATCATTTCTCTTTGCGCCAACCAGGCCGAATCGTTTTTTTAGTGATATCATGGCCTTTTTAACAAAGGCAGTGTCATCCTGGTTGTCACAGATTTTTTTGACGATCTCCCGGCTTTCTTTTCCGATGTCCCGGATGCGATCAAACGTTGTCTCCATTCCATCCAGGGCGTCCTCGGTTTGCGTTTCCCATCCTTCGATATGACTGCATTTTTCAAGACTTGTTGTTTTGAGCGCCTTGTCCATTGCTTTGAGCTTCTTCTCAAGGCTCCTTATACGTTCCTCCATTTTATCGGGGTCAAACGCACTCTTGTTTTTGTCCCAATACAGGGTGAGTTTTTGGGTTTCTGCTTTAATGGCATCAATTTTCTCTCTTACACCTTTGGACGCCGTAATGAGGTTTTTTAAATCGGCATTATCCTTTGCGGCTTCCAGAAAAATTTTTAACAGGGCCTGCTTGAGCTTTTTGTCATTTTCTTCTTTCTGCTTTTGCAGTTCCTTTGCGAGCTCGATTGCAATTTTTTGGGCCTTGGCCGCCGTGTTGGC
>JAGYOT010000183.1 GCA_018399455.1 Desulfobacterales bacterium | reverse complement strand
CCAGTTTGTAAACCGGCCGGAGGCCATGGCGGCGCCGAAGACTTCGTATCGTGTCTTCATCGGAACCTGTTAAATAACCGATCTGGTAATCCGAGAAGCCACAGGATTTCGCTTTTTTTAAAAGCTTCGCGGACAGCTCTTTTCCGTTATCCGCGATCTCCCGTTCCATCTCCACAATCTGCTTTAACTGAAAGAGAAACCAGGGATCAATACCGGTCAGGGCATAAATGGATTCAATCGCCATGTCCGCCAGCAGGGCGTAACGCAGATAAAAAATTCGATTGGAAGTGGGTCTGGAGAGGAGGCGCTCGATATCCGGAATGGATGCCGGCGGGATTTCAGTGTCCAGATGATCCTTTCCGTCGGCCGCAAGCCCGTACCTTCCGATTTCAAGCGACCGAAGGCCCTTTTGAAGCGCCTCCTTGAAGGTCCGGCCGATTGCCATGGTTTCGCCTACCGACCTCATGGATGTTGTCAGCACATCTTCTGCCTCCGGGAACTTCTCAAAAGTCCATCGGGGAATCTTGACCACACAGTAATCCATGCATGGCTCAAAAGCCGCGGCAGTCTCTCCGGTGATGTCATTGGACAGCTCATCCAGGGTATAGCCAACTGCAAGCTTTGCAGCAATTCTGGCAATCGGATACCCGGTCGCCTTCGAAGCCAGCGCCGAGCTCCTTGACACGCGGGGGTTCATCTCCACAACAACCATCTCACCGGTATCCGGATTGACAGCAAACTGAACGTTGGAACCTCCGGTATCCACCCCGATTTCCCGCAAAATGGCAATGGAGGCATCTCTCATCACCTGATACTCACGATCCGTCAAAGTCTGGGCAGGGGCCACGGTGATGGAATCCCCGGTATGAACGCCCATGGGGTCCATGTTCTCGATGGAACAGACAATCACAACATTGTCGTTTTTATCCCGCATGACCTCCAGTTCATATTCCTTCCACCCCAGCACCGACTCCTCCAGCATCACCTGAGTTGTCATACTGGCATCCAGCCCGGCCTCTGCAAGGCTTTTAAGTTCCTCCGGATTATAGGCCACACCGCCGCCCGTGCCTCCCAGGGTGAAACTCGGCCTTACGATAATGGGATAGCCGATGGTCTCGGCAATCGTCCAGACCGTCCCCATGTCCCGGGCAAAACCGCTTTGGGGAACCCGAAGGCCGATTCTCATCATAGCGCGGCAGAACTGGTCCCGGGCTTCGGCCTTTTGAATGGCGGCAAGGGTGGCGCCGATCATCTCGACCCCGTATTTTTCAAGGATTCCTTTTTCCGCCACGGAGACCGCCGTATTTAATCCCGTCTGGCCGCCCAGGGTGGGCAGAAGGGCATCCGGGCGCTCCTTTTCGATAATCATTTCAACGGACTTCGGCGTGACCGGTTCAATATAGGTATAGTCCGCCATTTCCGGATCCGTCATAATGGTGGCCGGGTTGCTGTTGATCAGCACCACCTCATAGCCCTCCTCTTTCAGGGCCTTGCATGCCTGAGTGCCGGAATAGTCAAATTCGCAGGCCTGGCTGATGATAATGGGGCCTGCCCCGATAATCAAAATTTTATGAATGTCGTCTCGCCTGGGCATAGGAGAAAGGCTCAGATTTCAAAATTCCTGGTTCATGATCCGGGGATCAGTCCATATGGGATCGGATCATCTCGGCAAACGCCTTGAACAGATACTGTGAATCGTGCGGGCCGGGGGCGGCCTCCGGATGATACTGCACGGCAAACAGCGGATAATGCCGGTGTCTGAATCCTTCCACTGTATTATCGTTTAGATTCATGTGGGTGACTTCCACCGCATTTGGATCCAGCGTCTCCAAGTCCACCACAAATCCGTGATTCTGTGAGGTGATTTCCACCTTCCGGGTTTTAAGGTTCTGGACCGGCTGATTGGCCCCGTGATGTCCGAACTTTAACTTGTAAGTCCGGCCTCCCAGCGCAAGGCCGATAAGCTGGATGCCCAAACAGATCCCAAACATGGGACGGTATCCCAAAAGTGCCTGAACGGTATCAACAGCATAGGACAAGGGCTGCGGATCACCGGGGCCATTGGACAGAAAAATACCGTCCGGGGAAAGCGCGCGGATGGTCCCGGCCGACGTAGTTGCAGGGACCACGAGGACCTGGAGGCCCGCATCGGATAGCATCCGCAGTATATTGTACTTGATGCCGTAATCAAACGCCACCACCCGGAATTTCGTGCGCTTTTCATCCCACAGAAAACGATCCAGCACCGCATCAGCCGCCAGGGGCGCCGGGCCGTTGTCACTCCAGAAATAAGGGATAGGGGTCGACACCCCGCTGACCAGATCCCGGCCTTCCATTGGCGGGCCCTTTCGGGCCCGGGCGCAAAGGGATGCCGGATCCAGGTCCCGGGTGGAAATGACCGCCCGCATGGCACCCGCCGTACGGATATGCCTGGTGAGAGCCCGGGTGTCCAGTTCATGAATGCCAAGGATCTGCTGATCCGTCAGGTATTGCCGAAGCGTAGCGGTGGACCGGTAATTGCTTGGATGTTCCTGGTATTCCCGAAGGATAAAAGCTGAAACCTGAATGCGGCCCGACTCCACGTCGCCGGGATTGACACCGTAGTTTCCAATCAAAGGATAGGTCATAACCACCATCTGGCCGCGGTAGGAGGGGTCCGTTAACACCTCCTGATAGCCTGACATGCTGGTGTTAAATACGACCTCACCGGCGGCCTCGCCATGTCCGGTAAAGCTTCGGCATTCAAAGATCCGACCGTCTTCCAGGGCGAGCAGGGCTTTTGTCATCGCTTAATAAACTTCCAAAACAGGTTTTTAAGTGGGTTGTGCATCTCATACCATATTTATTTACGCAGTCAAATAAAAGGGGTAACCGGGTTACAAAGGCGTATTCTCCACCATCTCCCAAACCCCGCACGGGCAGGCCCCGGCGCAGAAGCCGCAGCCGATACAGCGTTCGGGATCGACCACGTATGCATAGCCGTCATCCTCCTTTTCCAACCGGCTGATGGCCGCCTGGGGGCAAACCGCTTCGCAAACGCCGCAGTCCCGGCATGCTCCGCAGGAAGCGCACTGACTGCCGCATGCATTGACATCATGGTACTCGGTAATGCGAGGATCAAAGTATTCAAGCTTCACCCGACGTTTGTCAATGACAGGTCGAAAATCCCAGGCTTGGTGGTGGATGCTTTCAAATTCGGTAAACCGGGGATCACTTAATCGGCCTCCAGTCTCTGACACCGGTTGGACAAATTCCTCCAGCCGCTTGCCCTCCAGGATATCGGCAATCACCGCTGCGGCTTTTCTGCCGGCACCGATCGCGTCAGTCAAAAGCCCCGGCGCGACGATGTCGCCGATAGCAAAAATCCTGGGGTCCGTCGTCTGGTAATACTCGCTTACCTCCACGTATCCTTTTTTAATCCCCACCGAAGGAGGAAGAAAATCCGTATCCGGCACATCGCCGATAGCAATCACCACAGTATCCGCGGGTATAAGCTCCCCCGTATCCAGGACAACGCCGTCTTTGGTAATTTCCTTTGTATAGCATGGCCATCGAAACAGGGCACCCGCGGCCTCCGCATGGGATCTCTCCCTTCCAAAGGAGGCGGGCTTCTGCATATCAATCAGTTGAATGATTTCCGCGCCCAGCCGATTCGCCTCCACCGCCACATCGCAGCCCACATTACCGGCGCCGATTATCACCACCCGCGGTCCCGGTTCAAAATCCCCGGCTTTGGCGCGATTTAAGAATTCATTTGCGGCAATCATCCTTTCTTTTCCGGGAACCGGCAAAATCCTCGGCCGCTGGGCTCCAGTGGCGATCACCACGTAATCCGAATCCGCTTTCAGCTGTTCAATATCATCCCGGATAAGCGCCTGCTGCAGATTTACATGCGGGAGAACCCTTCTTACCCGCTCAAGCTCTTTTTCCATTACATCCTTCGGAATACGGCTTTCCGGGATCAACGCGCTGATTTTGCCCCCCAGAACTTGCGCCCGGTCATAAATAACCACATCATGCCCCCTTTGCCGCAATTGCCAGGCAACAGATATTCCGGCGGGGCCGCCGCCCACCACGGCGACCTTGCCGCCGGTAATTTTCGGAAGCTTCGGCACACCCGCTTCAATGCTTGCCTTTCCCAGTCGGGTGACGTCGACTGCCGGCATGTTGGCAGACTGCTTGGTGCATGCGCTCATACACAGGTTTGGGCACAGGTAACCGCAAACCGTGGCGGGAAACGGCGTGTAGGCAAGAGCCATATCTACCGCCTCATCCACCCGGCCCTCGCGGATCAGACGCCACCTGTCATGGACCGGAATGCCCGTGGGGCAGGCGGCCTCACAGGGAGCCTTGTACTTGCGATTTGCCCACACCGGCACAAACCGCCGCATCTCACCGGTCGTAATCAACGGAAGGGGGCTCATGTCCTGATCGCTCAAATCCCCGATCAAACCGCCTTCGCCCAATTCACGGTCCCACACGGTCCTGTGGAATTCTTCCATGCTGCGGATCTTGCGGACCACCCGATCATGAACCGAACGGGCGGCGATCAGCTGCCACCGCTCCCGCTCACAAAGCTCATGATATAATTCCCTGCGATCAATGGCGCCGAGAAAAAGCTCAATATTCTCAACCAGCCAATCCCAGTCGGCATCACTAATGGGGGTGATCCGGGCATCGCTTTTGCTGTAGCCTCCGTGCGGCCCTCGAAAAAAAACTTTGCCTCCCACCATCCCTACCAAGGGGCGGTATCCTAAAATATTTTCTGGCGCCTGAGCCTCAATCGCGCAAATCACAGCAATACCGCCGGCCATAAATTCGCCGAAATAGTCGCCGGCAGAGCCCAGCACCCACAGCTGCGGCGGAGAAAACCGAGGATTGTGCTTTGTCATGGTCATGCCCCGGGCGCCGATGCTGCCGGCCACATAGATCCGTCCCTGGGCCATGGCATTGGCCACGCCGTTTCCCGCATGCCCGTGAACCACGATATCGGCGCCTGCGTTTAACCAGCCTACGTCATCAGAGGC
>JAGYOT010000182.1 GCA_018399455.1 Desulfobacterales bacterium | reverse complement strand
CAACAGGATTCTTCCACTCTAAAACAGTGGCTTCCCCCAGAAACAGGACTGGCAAAGACCATAAAAAACAGGACATTCCCAAAAGAGGAAGATCCCGCTGAAAATCCGGCCTGTGTTCCCAATGGGGACAAACTTCCCACCGTGCCAACCCCTATCTTCTTGGTTGTGAAAAAGGGCTCGAATATCCGCTTTCTGACGCCATCATCCATTCCGGGACCGTTGTCTTCAATGGCCACCACACCATGGGCATCCTTTAAGGAAACAGACAGGATGAAGCAGGGATCGTTCATACCCGATTCCATCATGGCTTCGGCACCATTCTTGAGGATATTGAAAAAGACCTGCTGGATTTTAACTTTTTCACCGCTGGTGGCAAAGAATACGCTGTATCTGGATTCCAGATGCTCCATGAGAAGATCGATGTTCTCAGGGTTGTCATCAACGATCAGGATTTTTTCTTGAGAACTATTCTCCACTTCTGCCTCCATGGGATTTCAAGACTTTTCAAGATACGCTCTCAAATCATGAAGTACTTTTATCACCCTTTCAGGGTCAATCTTCGCCGCCCCGTTTTCCTGTGCCACAACAGCGTCCTCTTCAAGACCGGCCTCTCTTATGGATCCTGTAACAAGGCAAAGATGCGTTTTGAAATCATCAAGGGTCAATGCAATGGCTTTGGACTCTTTTTCTATAAGAGCGGTTTCAAGATGCCTGGCAGCCCTGAAAAGACCATGGGCGCCCAGATTGCCTGAAACACCCTTGACGGAATGTACAAGCTGCCTTGCAAGGTTATGGTCATCCCGGGCTACCTGCTGCCCCTGGATGGTGTCGGCTGCGTTTTCAAGGTTTCAAGGAAATTTTGCAGCATGGTTCTGTAAAGCCTTTCATTGCCTTTGACCTGGCCCAGGCCGAACTCCAGATCAATGCCCTGAATCGCCGCCGGCATCCCGCTCCATGGCTCTTTTGCACCGGGAGTGTAAAAAGCCCTCTCCTTTACACTGTCCTGGGATTTGGAGCGGATCTTCCGTGAAATCGACCGCCGGATAAAGCGCATTGCCTGGGGTTGGGCGGACGATACGGTTTCTAACCTTTCCAAAAGGATTGTACCGGAAAGATCCTTTGCCGCGGCCTCAAGCTGCCTGTCCCTTCCTGCGGCCTCGTCTTCGGGCCTTTGCTTTACCTCCAGGTCGGGCACCGCCCCGTTGTGCTCCATGTCGGCACCGCCAGGAAGGTACCAGCCCCTGAAAGGCACCCGCACAGACGCTCCGTCTATGAGGCTGTGCCTGCCCGCTGAGATCACTCCTCCGTAAGTCCGGGTGCCGACCAAGGTCCCCCGGTCCAGGGTGGAGAATGCGTGAGCAAGGATTTCGGAGTTGGAAAAGCTTTTCTGATTTGCCAGCATGTTTACCGGCAGGGTGTAGCGCGGCGCATCCAGCCTGTCCTGAGGATAATGACCGGCCCTGTCGGAATCAGCTCCCGCAGGCACGGTGTAGGCATGTTTAGATGCCATTATCGATGTCAGAATTCTGTCCGTGGTGGTGCCGCCGGCGTTGTTTCTGACGTCGATTATCAGGCCGTCTTTTCCTTCTGCAGATGCATAGAGCCTGGCCTGGAATTCTTCAAGAGATGCCTGATTCATGGCCTGGATGTGAATGTAGCCCAGACGGCCGTCGGAAATTTCCGAGACCTTTCTGCGGCTTTCCTCCCTGAAAACGTCATAGCGCAGGCGCGCAAACGTTTCATAGGATACCGGTTTGATCAGGGCCTTGTAGGGTATCTTTTCTCCGTCTAAAGGGCGCAAAAATTCAACAATTACTTCCCGGCCCGCTTTTCCGCGCAGCCTCTTGAGCAGGGAGTCTGTTCGGTCAAATCCCCTCATGTCTATGCCGGTGATTACATCATCGGCCTGAAGTTTCATGGGTTCCCTTTCCGCCGGGCCCCCGGGAATTACCTTTTTTATTTTGTACCCCCGGGTTCCATCATCAAGGGTGACCGGCTCACAGTCAATTCCCAGCCGCCCCGAGGGCCGGCGCAGATCAGAGTCCGGTCCCGGATTCGAGATTCCGGTGTGAGAGGCTGCAAGCTCGCCAAGCAGGCTGTTGGTTACGTCACTGAACTCGCTTGCGGTTTTTGTCTTTTTTATTAGTTCTTCGTATTCTTCCACCAGTGCGGGCCAGTCAAGGCCTTTCATGTCCGGACGGTAAAACCCCTCTCTTATTATCCGGGCGGTTTCCCGGAATTTTTGCAGGGCCTGCTTTTCGGGATCCAGGAGGATGCTGTCGGATATGGCCGGGTATTTGGTGCCGCCGCCGTCTATGTCTGCAACTGCAACACGTCCATCTAATATGTAGACCAGCCTGTTTCCGGTTACATCAAGATGCTGGACATCTCCCACAGACCCGATCCGTTTGCGCTTGCTTCCGTCCCAGTTAACCGCGACAAGTCCCTGCCTCCCGGCTTTGAATACATATCGGTCGCCGCCGGGCGTCATTTCGTTTCCTGTATAATTCGACCCCGGCGGGGTTACACGTTTTACCCGGTGCCAGGCGTTTTCAAGCTCCATATTTGCAGCCCCATGCTTTTCATCGCCGGGAAAAGACCCCGGG
Organism: Desulfobacterales bacterium; assembly: GCA_018399455.1. Classification (GTDB taxonomy): domain Bacteria; phylum Desulfobacterota; class Desulfobacteria; order Desulfobacterales; family Desulfosalsimonadaceae; genus M55B175. The sequence continues at coordinate 2,424 of JAGYOT010000182.1, read as the reverse complement.
TCCTCCTGAACAGCTACAGGAATCAGGGAACGTTTTTGGGCCTCTGATTTTTTTTCTTCATAATAATTATTGATTTCCCGCAGCGAAAGGTTCTCCAGTGACGGGTCCAGATAAACGCGGTACAGGTCGTAAGTCTGTCCCGAGCGGTCCGAGATAAAGGTTAATATACGGCCGTCTGCAGACCAGCGCGGGTTGAGATCGTTTCGGGGGTGGCGTGTGATATTGACCGGCTCATCCGAGCCGTCTGCAGGCACAATGAAGATATTGCTGCTAAAGTTCATATCTTTCTGCGCATAGGCAATGTAGGTGCCGTCAGGCGACCATCGCCAGTGGATCCCGGTATCCCATCCTTCAACCAGGGTTTTCTTTTTTCCGGTGTCAAGATCCATTACCACAAGATCGCCTCTGCCCCGCCTGAATGCCATTGCGTCTCCGTCGGGCGACAGTGAGACATCGCGGTCGTTATGGGCTTCGGCCACAACCGGGGTCACGTTGAATTTTATTGCATCGTGCCAGCGGAAGTGATCAGGTTTCGGCAGCAGTTTTGAAGACTGCCCGGCGGAAGTGTCGGTTTGGCGGTCTGCATCCGTGCCTGAGTAGGGTTCTGCAGCGGGCTCCCGGCGGGGCTCAGACGGGGAGGCGGGATCTGCAGGTTCAGGAGGGGCAAAAGGGTCCTCAGGTGCCTGTCCGGCGTGGCCTGTGTCCGTGTCTGCGGGTTCGGCGGGCTGTTCCTGTGATAAAATCGTCTCTGCTTTCCGGGCTGCCGGGCGCCTTAAAAGTTCGGCCACCGCGGCCAGTTTTTCCGATTTTTCGCGCTTTTTTTCCGCGATTTTCTGTTCTGTCAGGGATTGTTCATATCCCTGACGGACCTCTTCCCTGGTAAGCCCGACCCTGGCCTTGTAGATCGAAGAGGTGCGGTCACTGTCGTTGGTGAAATAAAGCTCCACCCCGTCCGGCGACCAGGCAAGGTCCTTGTGACGGGCGTGCGTATCAGGGGTTACCGCCCTGGTCGGGCTGTGCCTGTCCATGTGACGGATATATACCCTGCCGTATGCGATATATGCCATGATCTCGCCGGCAGGACTCAGTGCTGCCTCGGTTATCTCGGAATCTATATTTTTCAATACACGATTTCTGCCACTGCCTTCCCCGGCCCTGAAGTTCAGGGGTTCAGGGGTTGCCGGGGGGTCTGAGACATCAAGGGTGTACAGACGGTCCCATACCTGAACAACAGCGGTGCTGCCGTCCCTGGATACGTCGAAGTCCTCTACGTCATGTTCCTTGAAATTGGTGATTCTTTTTATGCTGCTCTGACCGCTGTCAAGGTCAGCCCTGTAAAGGTTCACCCTGTCGGATCCCCCCCGTTCTGACATAAAGAGGATACTGTCATTGTCTATCCATTCGGCCCTGCCGTCATCCTTTTTGCGATCGGTAATCGCCTGGAATGAGCCGGTTTCGGGTTCATATAGCCATATGTTCATGGCATCCGGGCCTTTGTAACCGCGGCGATTCCAGTCATGATAATATCCGCCTCTGGTAAAGACGATCCGCCTGCCGTCAGGTGAAATCCTGGGCTCTGACCCAAAGGCTTCGTGAAGGCGCTCGTGCGGGCCCCCTTCGGGCGGTATCCCGTAGGGCCTTTGGTCCCTGTGAACATCGGCCTCCAGGAGGCCTGAAAATGTTATCACCTCTTTGCCCTGTTTATCGATTGCCCAGTCGGGGTTGCGGATAAATCTGTCACTGTGGGTTAGCTGAACAGGGTTGGAACCGTCCCGTCTTATACGCCAAAGATTCATGTACCCGTCGCGCATGGAAGTAAAAACAATTGACTCCCCGTCCGGGCTCCAGCTTGAGTGCAGATCATCCAGGCGGTGACTGGTTATCCTTTTTGCCTCCCCTCCCCCGGCAGGGGTCAGCCACAGGTCGCCGCCGGAGCTATACACGACCTCGGAGCCGTCAGGGCTTATCGACGGGAACCTGGGCAGGGAAGTGCCCCCGGTAATGTCCTGGGAAAAGGAGTTGGCGGGAATTGTTGCGACAACAAGAAAAACAGCGGCTGCCGCCAGTTTGATCAACCTGTGCGTAAGGCCCGCGGGCCGTTGCAGGCCCGCAGGCTTTTTTGCCCGATTTGTATACATCATAAATTATTGATTCCCAAAGTTTGCTTTTTTACTGTCTGCTGCCGGGGCAGTCGCCTTAATTCAGGATCCGTGCAGCAGTTATTTTTTATTTATATTACTTCATGTAACGGTTCTTATGCAATACGGTTTTATGCAATACGGTTAATATTTCCGGGCGGGATGCCCTTTCTGCAGGGCGCGGCATTCTGCCTGCCTGCTTGCTTCTTCATTTAGAGTGATAGGAACTTGCTTTTCTTAGTGCAGACTATACCAGACTATCAATCAAGATGTCAAAAGCTAAAAC
>JAGYOT010000181.1 GCA_018399455.1 Desulfobacterales bacterium | reverse complement strand
TCTGTCACGATATTTGCCGGCAGCCCGATAAAGGGCGCATCCAGTTTTGAGCGCACGCGGGACAGCGAGGGGACAAGCCCTTTGAATGCACCCTCCAGGCTGTAGGTGACGGCCGCCCCCCAGCGCCGGCCGTCTTCCAGAAAGCGTTCCACCCCATAAGGATGCCGCCTGACCATGATAATAATCTCGCTTATGCCGTGGCGGACCAGCAGCTCGATCAGGTGGACCACAACGGGCTTGTCCGCCACCGGCAAAAGCAGTTCGGACATTTCATCGGTCAGGGGAGAAAAGGCATCATCCCGGGTCGGAGAATAGATAACAGCCTTCATGAAAGCGCCTCGATCCGTTTTCTGGCGGATGCGGCATCCGGTTCAACTAAAAAAAGCGCCTCCAGCCTGGTAATCCGAAAAAGCTGCCGGACGGGTGCGGGCACATGATAGAGCACCAGGGCCTTGCCATGGCTGTTGACAAGCTTTTGGAGCTTTAAAAAAAATCCCAGCCCCCCGGAATCCACGAACTCTGTTGCCTCCAGGTCCACCAGGCAATTGCGCCCGGAGAGGGACTCAAAGAGCCGTTTTGTATCAACCCCCGCCATTGCCGCTGCATCCAGGCGGCCGACAAGGTAGAGGTAGGCCTCACCCGGGCCGTGCCCGATAACCAGTTCAAGCGGCACGGTTTTGCTCCCGGCCCGAATTGCCGACCATATGTCATTGATATGATCATAGGCATGGGTGTGCACCATATCCCAGATACGGCTCACCTTGAGCATGTGGATAAGGTTGCGGTTGAGCCCCAGCAGGTAGGGACGGGCGTTTCCGGTTTCATGCCGCTTTTTGAAAATCCGGATGAGCAGGCCCAGGCCGCTTGAGTCCATGAACCGGGTATCGGAGAAATCCAGGATCACGTGGCGGGCCCGGCTGACGCGTGCCATCATATCCCGGGCGGCCGGGTTAGCGTATGCGCCGTCAAGCCGGCCCGGCATGCGGATCCTTTCAATGCCGCCGGCGGGCCCGGGTTTGTCCTGATATGCCTCCCCCGGGAGCCAGCCTCTAAAGAGCCGGTTCACCAGGTTATACTTTGCCTTGTGATACCGGGCATAGACAAGGACCGGCAGGAGCAGGACGCTGAACTTGAAAAAACCGATGAAGTAGCGCTTCCAGAGCCGCTTCGGGTCCTGAACGATCCGAAAGATCCATTCGAGACCGTTGTGCTGCATCCATGCGGGCGCACGCGCCACGTCGCCCGTGATAAACGCAAATGTTCCTCCCACCCCGATGGATACCGGCACCTTCAAGCGGTAGCGGTTCCGGTGAAACCAGAGCTCCTGCTTGGGGTTGCCAAACCCGATAAGCAGGATATCGGCCCCCGAGCCGTTGATCGACTCCACGATTTCCGCGTCCGAGGCCTCCGCCTCCATTAGCGATTCGCCTTCAATTTCCACAAGGGGCGCGCCCGTACCAGCCACCACCAGGCCCGGATGCCTGCGGACAAGGACCTCGGCCGCCTGGCGGGCCAGGTCACGGCTGCCGCCCAGGAAATAAACCGATTTCTCCCGCCCGGCCGCTGCACGCGCAAGCGCCGGCACAAGATCCGAGCCGGCCACCCGCTCCTTGAGGGGGGTTCCCAGCAGCCGGCTGGCCCATACAATGGGCATGCCGTCGGCTGTTACCAGATCAGCGTGCCGCAGGATGTGAAGCAGTTCCGGGTGGCGGCTGCGCTTCTTCTTCCAGGACAGGGCGTTGACCATAAAGTCCACATTCACCGTAGCCACCTGCCGGGGCCGGCCGTCGATCGCATAAGCCTGTACCATCTTGAGTATCGTCTCAACGGTTTCATCCAGGCTGTAGTCATCGACCGGGATGCCCAGTATTGCCACAACAGACGGCTCCATCAGTACGCCCCCCGGCCCAGCAAAACAGCCGGCACAGTTTTTGCCAGGATCTTTATATCCTGCCACAGGGACTGGCTCTCAATATACTGCACATCCAGCTCCACCTGGCCTTCAAAATCGATCTCGCTCCTTCCGCTTACCTGCCAGATGCAGGTAATGCCCGGGATGACATCGAGCCTGCGCCGGTCCGCATACCGATACTCGGCAACCTCGGAGGGAAGCGGCGGCCGGGGCCCCACAAGAGACATATCCCCGCGCAGCACGTTCCAAAGCTGCGGCAGTTCGTCGATTGAAAGTTTGCGGATAACCCGGCCGACCCGTGTTATGCGGGGATCTTTCCGAATCTTGAAGATCACGCCGCCCGACTCATCCCGGCCCTGCAGCTCCTGGCGCAGCTTATCCGCCCCCACGACCATGGACCGGAATTTATACAACCGAAAGTGCCGTCCCCATTTGCCCACGCGGATCTGGCTGTAAAAGACGGGGCCCGGGTTTTCAGCCTTGATGGCCGCGCCCACAAGCAGAAAAAGCGGTAGAAGCAGTACCAGCATGGCCGCTGCGGCCACAACGTCGAGAAGCCGCTTGAAAAACCGGGTGGAGCCGATTACCGCGATCCAGCTATATTTTTTTACCATAAAACAGAACTTCTGCCGGAAACCGGCAATACGGCCACCGCCCTTTGAGTATTTCCTGTAAAGGGCGGCCATGAGGTCCGGGTCAACGTACCGCCTGCTGCCGGCCTGGCTTTCGTTTTTTTGCCCGGTCATGATCAGATGCCTCCGGATCAGTTGGTTTCAATAAAGTTCAGGGCCGCCTCATACTTGGGCGCCGCTTCCGCCGGCTGCCCGGTATACTCCAGGAGCCCCCAGCATCCCCACTTGCTGTAGATGCCTGTTGAGGAAAAAAGGCACATCAGCCCGCCTCCGGCGTTTTGCCATCCCCTGAGGTACGACTCGTATAACGCCTTCATCCGGTGATGGCGGTTGGCCTCTTTAAACAGGTGGACCAGTGCGGGCCGGTTTTCTATGCCGCTGACCCCGGCCAGGTGCTGCCCGCCCTCGTAGCCGATAAGCGCCAAGCCGTGTCCTTCGGCGATCCGCCGCTGTTCTTCAATGAGCCGGCGATGGGCCTCAATATCTTCCCGGCAGGCGTCCAGGATCTCGGCTACCGTCATTTTCTCCGTTTTACAGGCGTTTGCCGGCAGTCCCAGGGACTGTCCGAAATAGGGCGCCACCGCCAGGGCGTCCGCATATACCGCAACCTCGGGGTCGGATAAAATCATCCGGGAAACCGCCGGACGTACGAACTGGGTACCGAGCACGCAGACAACGCGAGCCGGGTCGCCGAACACTGTCTCCCACATCTCAAAGACCTGTGCGGCCCGCCGGGCATAGTAGCGCATCCCCGCCTCGAACCGGTCATGGGAAAGGCCCAGGGAGAGGCCCCGGCGCATGCAGTACTTGGCCTGCCCGAACCGGTTGTTCCACGCTTCGTTGCTATACTCGACATAGACCGTCAAATCCGGGGAAAGCGCCTTTTTCACCATCCGTGCAAACTTCCGGATGTATTCGTCGTTCGCCCCGTGCGGCATGCAGAACCATGGGTCGGCATGCAGGCGGTTGGCCAGTTCGATCATGTATTCCAGCGCCACCCCTCGCGGGCCCGCCTGGGTCTGCATGCCGGGCACCGGCCTGTCCGCCCAGGTCACGACAACCGAATTGTTGGTGCGCATCCAGTCCATGAAGCGGATAACGCTGAACGGTTTCCATTGCGCCAGGAACACCGGATGAAATACGCGATCCGCATGTCCGGAGAAGCCTGGCATCAGCACCCGGATATCGCGGACCGGGTCTGCCGGGTCCGTCTTCCGGAGCCTCAGGACCATGCCGTTCTCAGAAGGTGTGACCATGAACCGGATTTTGCCGGGCGAAATGTGAATGGCGCGGGCGTCAAAGCCCAGCCCGATTTTTCCCCGCCCCTCGTATCGGCAGGTGTAAACACCTCCCGGATATCGGCCCTTGACCCGGCACATGAGGCTGTCTGCAAACTGGCCCGCATCCAGAAACCGCACCCAGCCCGTTTCGTTCAGCATGAGCGGCCCGCCCCGGCCGTAACCAGTGTCTTTCCTCTGGGCCTGCCACGGCTGGGACTGTTTGAAAAGGTCCACGAATACGGTCTCAGAAGACCAGTAACTGGGTGAAGCAAGATTTATACCAAGTATAGGCCTAAAGTACGGCAAGGATGCCTCCGCCGCCAGGGCCGTGCCTGCATTAAAGGTTGCGGCCATAACGGCTAAAAGCCAGGCCGCTGTGACAGAATACCGGCTCAATTGCATGGCGCTGCGTTCCCCGCGATAAGGCTTTCATAAATGGTGACGAGTTGTTCGGCTTTCCTGTTCCACTCAAAACCCAGCGCCCTGGCCAGCGCGGCTGCGGACATTTTCTTCATCTTCTCCGGGTGGCTGTAACAATCTGTAACCGCTGCCGCCAGCCCGGAGACCAGATACCGCCTGGAGCGGGGCTTGATTTTTATCCCCGCCCCGGCCGTGACATACTCGCCCGGGCCGGCGTGGTCGGCCACGATGCAGGGCAGGCCGCTGGCCATGGCCTCCAGCACCACAGCCCCCCCGAATTCACGCACGGACGGGAAAAAAAACAGGTCCGCGCGGCGATAGTAACGCCGGGTTTCGGCCTGCGGCACCCAGCCGGTGAACCGGATCGCGGGTCCGACGCCCAGGGAGGCGGCCAAGGACTCCAGCGCGCCACGCTCCGGGCCGTCGCCCACAATGGTGAGGCATACATTTTCGCGCACCGCCGGCTCCAGGAGCGAGACCGCCTCAATGGCCATGTCTGCTCCCTTGTAGGGCACCAGCCTTCCAGTAAACAGAAGTTCGATGCGGTTTCTTTTTCTTTCTTCCCGAGCTTGGATAAAGGCGGCGCTGACCCCGTTTTCATGGACTAAGGGGATTTTTTCCGTGCCGACGCCGAACATCCGCGAAATGTGGGCCTGCGTGTATTTCGAGCCCGCCAGTATACAGTCGGCCTGCCTGTAAGTGGCCGCGTAGCCGGGGATCAGCCGGGTCATACGGCGAAGAAAATTAAAATGGGCGAACTCTTTCCTGCCCACCGCCCGGAAGCCCTC
>JAGYOT010000180.1 GCA_018399455.1 Desulfobacterales bacterium | reverse complement strand
AAAGAAGCGGGCGGTCAATAGAGCGGTTTGCCTTGAAACGTTCAGGAAAGATGGGCATTTCGAATGTTGACCTCGTTAAAGGTTTTGATTTCCGCCAAAACCCGGGTGGCGGCGTCCAGAATTTCCATGGCCAGCGCAGCACCCGTGCCCTCGCCCAGGCGCAGGTTAAGGTTTAGAAGCGGTTGGATACCGAGCCGTTCAAGCATGAACTGATGGCCGCATTCAACGGATTGGTGGGCCATAAAAAGATAATCCGCTACAGCCCCGGCCATCTCTGTGGCAATCAAGGTGCCCGCTGTGGATATCAGGCCGTCGGATACAACAGGGATTGCCCGGGCGGCGCTGCCCAGGACGATGCCGGCAATACCAGCGATTTCAAATCCCCCCACTTTGGAGAGAACATCGAGCGGATCTTCCGGGTTCGGCCGGTGCTTATCAAGGGCGGCTTCAATGACTTTGGTTTTGCGGGCCAAACCCTGGTCATCCAGCCCGGTACCGCGCCCGGTCAGGCGGGCAACCGGAATACGCGAGTAAACGGCAATAATGGCTGTTGAGGGCGAGGTGTTGCCGATTCCCATATCACCGGTGGCAATCATGTCGACAGGTGACTGAGAGCAGAGTTCGTCAACAACTTCAATGCCAGCTTCAATCGCTAAAACGGCCTCCTCCCGGGTCATGGCCGGCTCCTTTAAAAAATTGCGCGTTCCTTTCCGAACCTTTTTGTGAAAAATTGGCAGCTCAGGGGCAAAGTCATGATTGACACCAAAGTCTGCCACCATAACACTGGCCTTGGCATGCCGGCCCAGAACATTAATGGAGGCGCCGCCGTCAATGAAATTATAGACCATCTGAGGCGTCACCTCCTGCGGAAAAAGACTTACCCCTTCTTCGACGATTCCGTGATCCCCGGCGCAGGTCAGGATGACCTTGTTGTTCAAGCGAACATTCAGGGTCTGCTTAATGCCTGCCAGCCGAACAGCGGCCTCCTCCAGCATTCCAAGACTGCCGGCGGGGCGGGCCTGTTCAGCCATTTGAGATCGGGCTTTTTCGTTGTATTCTTCTCCAACATGCTCTATTTTATTTATTGTTTCAAAGAGTAATGCCATTTTATCTCCTTGGCTGGATTTGAGGGATTCAAGTCTGAGCCTGACCCGGATTTTCTGGTGCTGGTCCGGCCACTAAAAAAGGGTTCTGGCAGGAGAACAATCCTCCCGCCAGAACCCTTTACCATCAGATTCTGCATAAAACGGGTTTTCGGTTCGTCTTCTGACTTCCGGCCATCCATCGGGGCCCGGCCTTCCCGCGGACATGATGCCTGCAGTGACCATCCTGAAAGGGATTATAAAGGCCCGTGATTCCGGCAACAGCGATGGGATCGTAACGGCCTCTCACCGTTTTCCGTTAAACGAAAACCCTGTCCATTTAAAGTTACTGAATTTTCCTACAGGAAGTCTCAAAAAAAATCAAGCCATCTCTGAAAGGACTTTCAGGGAAGCTTCAAGATGGGGTTTGGAGAAAACTTCCAGGCAGACCGTGCCTGAAAACACCTTCAGCAAGGCGGCAATTTTTCGGCGGCGATCCGGGGTCAGACAATCAAGCCCCAGGTGCTCATGAACGCGGCCGAAGCCGTAAAGATGGATGATCGGAATTCGTGCGGCATGGTCTTCGAAAAAGCCTCTCCAGTCATACCCATAAACCGCCATATGACCGATATCCAGACAAATGGAAAGATCAAAGCCGGATATCAGCGAATCAATCCATTCCGGCGGGTAGGACAGGGTCTCAACCGAAAGCGCAGGACCCGGAATATGTTCGGGGCAGATCCGGCTGATGCTGTCCCATGCCCTTTCATACCAGCCGTCAAAATTGTGCCCGATGTCTTCTTCGGGAAGGTGAAGAGTCCAGGTCGTGGGGGCAAGCGGTGCGGCAAGCTCAAAAATGGATTTCAGTGTTGCAATGGCATTGCGTCGGTCCTCAGATCGCCTGGCAGTGAGCGAAATGTCTAACGGCAGATGGATGTTGTATGTGATTTCGTGGGCAGCCGCCAGCTCCGCCAATTGCCGGATTTCATTTGTTCCCGGAAGGTTGTCCGGTAAGGCGCTTTGAAAAAAAAGAAGCTCAACCTCGTTGATAAACGGAGCGAGCATTCGAACATTGGGCAGGATATGATCCGGATAGATAAAGGAGGTGGTGGCGAGCCGGAAATGGAAGGCACTTTTGTAGGAGCGTCGAAGCAGGGGGTAACCGGGTTCGGGGTGATCAGATGCGGTCAAGTCTAAAGATTCCTTCCTCCCTTGCGTCCTGAAGGGCTTTTCGGAATTCGGCGGCTGTTATTCGCCGGCCCAGTGCCGGCACTTTTTGATAATTGCCGCAGGGGCGATACTGGTTCATGATGTTGACATAAGTGCCGGGAGAAATGGCTTCATAAATAAAACGCATGACGGAACGGGTTCCGGCCAGGTCCTCGGGCAAAACCAGATGGCGGAGCAGAAGGCCGCGACGTGCAATGCCGTCGGCATCGATTTGAAGATCACCGACCTGTCGATGCATCTCGGCTATCGCTTCCCGAGCCACGGCCGGATAATCCGGTGCACCGCAGGCAGCCCGGGCGACATCCGGATCCCAGAACTTGAAATCCGGCATATAAATATCCACTACGTCCTCCAGCAGTCTCAGGGTCTCCAACCGGTCATAGCCGCTGGAGTTGTAGACAATGGGTATCCGCAGACCGGCGTCGACGGCCTTTTCCATTGCCGATAAAATTTGTGGCACTACATGGGAGGGGGTGACAAGATTAATGTTGTGGCAGCCCTCCTGCTGGACGGCCAGTATGATGGCCGCCAGTTCCTCGTTCGAAACCGGACTGCCATGGCCTTCGTGGCTGATGTCAAAGTTCTGGCAGAAGCAGCACATAAGGCTGCAGTGAGTGAAAAAAATGGTGCCCGAGCCTTTTTTGCCTACCAGAGGGGCTTCTTCACCAAAATGAGCGTTAAACGAAGAAATCATTGCAGCTTTTCCGGTTTTGCAGATCCCGGTTTCTCCGGAACGCCGATCCACCCCGCATCGTCTGGGGCAGAGTGTGCAGTTTTTTAGGATTTCCCGGGCGGCCCCGGCTTTTTGGGAAAGTCCGCCGCTCCGGGCGGTCTCTATGTAGACGGGTATAGGAGATGCCATATCAGTCGGCCGGTCTGGACGGAAGCCCGCTTTCCCGGATAAATTCCTGGATCAGATCCGCGGCCTGGTTGAAATCGACATGGAGCTGCTTTTCGAGAATCAGATCATCATTGGCGCTTCTTAGCTTTTCGAGCAGGCTTAAAACAACCAGCATCAGCAGTTTGTTGCCTGCGCTGGGATGGGCCTTGAAAAACCGGATCAGATCCTGGCGGCTTATCCGGATGACCTCGGCTTCAGCAAGGCAGGCAACCGTTGCGCTTCGTTTGGAGGCTAAAAAAATTGCAGCTTCACCGAAAATCTCGCCTTCTCCGATTGTACAAATGGATACCTTCTGGCCGTGCTGGTTTTTTATCGAAACCTCGACCTGCCCTTTGATAATGATGTAGATGTGATTGCCGATTTCACCCTGATTGATAATGGTTTCCCCCTCCCCGACGTGCAAGAGCGTGGCAACCATCAGAAGCTTTCTGAGCTCGATTTCATGAAGCCAATGAAACACCTTGACACTTTTGAGATGGGGGAGATATTTTTCGAGGTCTGTCTCTTCTCGCATCGGGCACCTGCCGGATTGTTTGAGCCCATTCGTTCATTTTCAGGGACGGGATATTAAGCTCATTTTTATAATTATATCTTTGACCGGCGTTGGAGTCAATAGAAACCCCGAAAAACGAAACTCCTACCGGCCGGCCTGAAGCAGAGGGCCAAAAGATTTTGCCGTTGCGTTTTGCCTGTTGTCTTGGTATAGGCAAAATGCGATTTAACCTTTCATTTTTATTAAATTATGCTTTTATCTCCAACGTTTTTGAAAGCGGGAAGGCAAGCCAACACCAATGAAGCTGGTTTCATGGAATGTCAACGGGCTGCGGGCGGTTTGGAAGAAGAATTTCAAACAGGTGCTTGAGACCCTGGATGCTGATGTTTTTTGTATCCAGGAGACCAAGCTGCAGGCGGATCATTTGGATGCGGCCATCAAAAACATTGCGGGGTATGAATCCTACTGGTCGCATTGCTCGGTCAAAAAGGGCTACAGCGGAGTGGGAGCATGGATCCGGGTTGTTCCCGAATCGGTCAAATACGGCATCGGCATTTCAGCCTATGATGCGGAAGGGCGGATTCTGGAGCTCGATTTGGACGGTTTTGTTCTTTTTAATATATATTTCCCCAACGGGCAGATGAGTGATGAACGGCTTTCCTACAAGCTTGATTTTTACCGGGACTTTTTCGATTACGCCAATCAGCTCAAAGATGCCGGCCGAAGCCTGGTGATTACAGGGGATTATAACACGGCTCACAATGAGATTGATTTGAAAAACCCGGCGGCCAATGCCAATACGTCAGGCTTTTTGCGCGTGGAGCGTGACTGGCTGGATGCTATCGAGGCCGCGGGGTATGTGGATACATTTCGCTACTTCTATCCGGACCGCGTCCAGTATTCATGGTGGAGCTATCGGTCCAGAGCCCGGCAGCGAAACGCAGGGTGGCGGATTGACTATTTTTTTGTAACGCGGGACATGGTGGAGGACGGCCGCGTCAAGGAGGCCTTTATTGCCGATGACATTCACGGCTCCGACCATTGCCCGGTGGGATTGATTATTGATGATCCGGATGGGTCCAACTCAGGAGGCTGAGACGATGTTTGACATTGCCGCAATATATGGCAGCCCACGGCGAAAGGGGAACACGGCGCCGTCCAGTATTTATGAAAAAGACAGCCCGGCCGTGGACAAATCCCTGTTTGAACTGGGCTTGCCGGTGTTGGGGATCTGCTATGGAATGCATTCCATGATCCATGCCCTGGGTGGAGAGATCCGTCGGGCCAAAAAAAGAGAATATGGATTTGCCCGATTGCAGATCAAAGCGGATTCTTTGCTGTTCAAGGATATGCCCT
>JAGYOT010000018.1 GCA_018399455.1 Desulfobacterales bacterium | reverse complement strand
CAGCGCAACGCAGATATTGGACTTTTTACGAAGCCATCGGAATTGATCCGGAGGTAATATGGCAAATAACAATCAAGGCCGGCTGCGGTTTACCCTGCATCCGGTGGGGATCATCAAAAATGAAATTGAAAAACCGGTGCTAAGCGCAACCGAGGATGGGATTGAGCTCACTTCCCATTTAAAACATACGAAAGAGCATCATCAATGGGTTGAAACCCGGGTTTCCGAGATTGAAATCTATCCGGAATATGACGGCATCCTCGATGGAATCGAGGATTTCTCACACATCATGGTCTTGTACTGGCCCCATCTCATCCCCGAAGAATGCCGCCGGCTCCGCAAGGTCCATCCCATGGGACGAAAAGAGTTCCCGGAAAAAGGCATATTTTCAACCTGCAGTCCGGTGCGGCCCAACCCGGTACTGATTACAACGGTCCGGCTCCTCTCCCGGGAAGGTTTGGTGCTTAAGGTGCGCGGGTTGGAAGCGGTAAATGAAAGTCCGCTCATTGATATCAAGCCCTTTGTACCCAAATCGCACAGCCCGGAAAACGTGACCGTGGCGGGCTGGATGAAAAAAATCCATAAGGGCATGGATCTGGAGAACAGAGGGAGTTCTTAACTTGTCGGTTACCCAAAAAAACAATTTTCCATGCCTGCCCGGCCAAAGCCCCCTTTGAGAATCGGGCTGAAGTATTGCGGAGGCTGCAAGCCCGCCTACGACCGGGTTGCCCTTGTCGAAGCGATAAGGTCCCGTCTTGGCGAAAAGGTTCAATTCCTGCCGGCGGACAGCGGGGATCTTTTTATGATTCTGGCCGTGCAGGGGTGCTCCGCAGCCTGCGCGGACCTCTCCCCCTTCAAAGGGCAACCCGTTTGGACGATCACCAGCCCGCAAGAAGCTGAGCCCTTTATTGAATATATCCGCTGCCTGATCTCGTAACATTTTGACATTAGTACAGGCATATGCTATTAAAATTCATTGTTAATTTTGTTCCTTGGTTATAAGCCTTACTACCAGATCACCCAAAACAAAGAAGGAGTTGCCGTCATGGTTGCCACAACCTGGCCTACTGATCAATGGCCCGAAGGGGTCGCGAACGATGTTGACTTTGAACTCTACAACAAACCGGTCTACTCCTTTCTGGACGACTCGGCACGGGATTACCCGGACAATGTGTTCACGATATTCAATGACAGTACCCGCAGCTATGCCCAGGTAAAGGATACAGCGGACCGCGTGGCCAATTTCCTGGCATCCGCCGGCATCCAAAAAGGCGACCGTGTAGCCATCTTCCTGCCCAATCTCCCCCATTATCCGGCCATTTTTTTTGGCATATTAAAAGCAGGCGGGATTTGTGTAACCTGCAACCCGCTGTATACAGCGCCTGAACTCAATTATCAGCTAAACGACGCCGGAGCCAAGGCGGTTTTCTGCATGGATCATCCCCAGTTCTATCCAACTGCCGTGGAAGCGGTTAAAAACAGTGATGTAAAAACGGTTGTCTACTGCAACGTAAAATCCTATCTACCCAAAATAAAAGGATTTCTGGGCTCGCTCCTGGGGAAAATCCCCAAGGCGGCAAGCCACGAGGCGGGGCACAAGTCGTTCGACGAGATCGTGGCTGCAGCCGAACCCAACCCCCCGAAAGTCTCGATCACGCCCAGCGAAGATCTGGCCCTTATCATTTACACGGGCGGCACTACCGGAAAGCCCAAGGGTGCGGCCCTGTATCATACCAACTTCACTTACGATGTCCTCGCCATCCAGGAATGGGGCCGTCTGGTACATGAGCCGGGCGGGGCGCGGGAAAAAATGCGTAAGGGCGGCTTTCATACCTACCTTGGGGTGCTGCCCTGGTACCATAGTTTCGGATTGACCGTCTGCATGCTCTCCGCCTGTGGGACCGGCAGCCGGCTGATTGCGGTCCCCGACCCAAGGGCCGGCAATCCGCCCTTTACAGAAGTCTTACAGATTGTTCAAAAATACAAACCAACCGTCATGCCCGCCGTCCCAACAATTTTTGTCGCCTTTACAAACCATCCCAAAATCAACGAGTTTGATCTTTCATCCCTTATGGGCTGTTTCTCCGGAGGCGCCCCGCTGCCTCCGGAAGTCTGCAAGCAGTTTGAAGCCAAGACCGGAGCGGTGATATTTGAAGGCTACGGTCTGAGCGAAACCTCGCCGGTGGTCACATGCAACCCCACATCCAAAGAAAACCGAAAAATCGGCAGCATCGGATTCCCGATTCCTGGGACGGACGTTAAAATCCTTGACCTGGAAACCGGCAAAACCGAGCTGCCCCAGGGCGAAGACGGAGAACTCGCTGCCTCAGGCCCTCAGGTGATGCAGGGCTACTGGAACCGGCCGGATGAAAATCAGGCCGTTTTCAGGGAACTCGACGGAAGGCGCTATTTTCTCACAGGAGACATCGCGCATGTGGATGAAAACGGCTATATCGTCATTACTGACCGCAAAAAAGACATGATCCTTGTGGGTGGATTCAACGTCTATCCCAGGGACGTTGAAGACATCCTCTTCCAGCATCCCAAGGTCCAGCTGGCGGCGGTTGTCGGCGTTCCGGACGCCAAAAGCGGAGAGGCGGTCAAGGCTTTCATATCCCTGAAACCCGGGGAACAGGCCACAGAGGAAGAGATGCGGGAATTCTGCCAGGAACACATGGCCGGCTACAAGCGCCCCAAACACATTGAATTCAAAGAAGATATCCCCGTCTCACCCATAGGCAAAGTCCTCCGACGCGAACTGAGGGATACGGAAAAATAAAATACCGCCTGAACAATCATCTGAATGGGGGAGGCTGCCGCAAGCACCTCCCCCGAAAAGGGCTTACCGATATTTTGATCCAAGGGCGTCTTATTCCCCGGCGCGGCTCAGGGGCGGCCATTTCTTCAGGAATGGCGCGCCCTTTTTTTTAGTCACATTTGCTTAAAAGGGTTTCTTGCCTGTTGATTAGAAATCCTTAAAATCTTCACTATCCAGAGGAATCGCCTGATCCGCGGAGCTTTCCGGAACGCGGCGGGACAACAGTTTCCCTGCCGCTTGATGCCCCTTCTTATAGCCTGCCGGCCGCTGCAGCCTCCGGCTCTGTTCCTGTTTCTCAGACTGCTGCTGCTTTTTTTGGAGTTTTTCGTGATCCAGGGTTTGCCCGACACCTTCCAAACGGCCGTTTTGCGTACCCGCGCTGCCTGCGACCACTGCTTCCAGTTCAGCGACGATTTTTTCCATCTCTGTGGCCTGAGCAGAGAGTTCTTCTGCTGCACTGGCAGATTCCTCGGAATCCGCAGCATTCTGCTGAACCACCTTGTCCATTTCGGAGACTGCGGTATTGATCTGCTCTATGCCCTGTGTCTGCTCCCTGGAAGCAGCAGCGATTTCAGAAATAAGTGTGTTAACCTTGCTCGAACTCTCCTTTATGGATTTCAGCTGGGTTGCGACCTCATCGGCCACGTTGACGCCGTTATTGGCATTTTCCTGAGACTTCTCGATAAGCTGTGACGTGTTCTGGGCCGCCTCGGCGCTTCGCTGGGCCAGATTTCTCACTTCTTCAGCGACAACGGCAAAGCCCTTGCCCGCTTCCCCTGCCCGCGCGGCTTCTACAGCTGCATTCAGGGCCAGAAGATTGGTCTGAAAAGCGATGTCATCAATGGTTTTGATAATTTTCGAAGTTTCGTTCGAGGATTCCTTGATCTCGTTGATGGCCGCATTCATCCGCTCCATTGAAGAGACCCCGTTTTCAACCACCCTGGCCGCTTCTTTCATCGCGTTGTCTGCCTGATCCGCATTGTCCGAGTTCTGCCGGGTCTGCGCTGCCATCTCCTCTAAAGAGGAAGAGGTCTCTTCTATACTAGAGGCCTGTTCACTGGAGCCTTCCGCCAAAGACTGACCGGTGGAAGCGACCTGACTGGATGCGGAAGCGACCTGCTCGGAGCTCCGGTTTAAACCCTGCACGATCCTCATCACCCGCCGGCTGATGCCGTTGGCAAAAAAGATGATAACAAACAGTGTGATCAATAAGAACACGCCGGTCATGATCCCAATAAAGTTTCGGATCGCATTGGCCGTGCCCATGAAATCTTCTGCAAGCTGGGTGGTAACAACGCTCCAGCCGGTCAACTCAACGGGCGTAAAGCCGCCGATTTTCTTATCGCCCTTGTAGACATAACCCTTCACTCCGGTTTTTCCTCCCAGGGCGGCCCTGGAGATCTTTTCCATCCCCTGCAGGTCTTTAATATTGAGTTCAAGGATGACGTCCTTATTCGGGTGAACGATCGTGTTCCCATTGCGGTCCACCATAAAGGGATAGCCGGATTCCCCGACCTTAACCGAGGTGATCTTTTCGGCCAGAAACCCGATTTTCAGAATTGAAACCAGAGCCCCCGCATATTTTCCGTTCCAATCCTTTACCGGTGCCACAACAGGCACCACAGCGTTTCCCGTAACCTTGGATTTAACCGGATCACCGACCAGAGGCTTACCGTTTTTTGACTTCCGGAAATATGGCCGATCCTTAATGGAAACTCCCTTGTATGCGCCTTTGTTGCCGTCAGCATAGACTTCACCATCCGGGCCGACCAGAAAAATAGCCTCATAATCACCCCCGATGGAATCCATGATCCCTGTCAGGCGTTTATCCAGCACCGCAATATCGCTTCCCGCATGTTGAATTCCGGTTTGCGCAACCGCTTGTACGCTGTTGCGGATATTTTCATCCGCACCGAACCCCTTGACCAGCTTCATTTCCTCTTTTAGGACCAGGGTAGTCATATTCGAAAGATCCTTGGACAGATTGACGACCTGCTCCTTCGCCAATTTTTCCAAGGCCTCCGAAGCCTTGGTGACAGTGAAATACCCCACTGCCAGCAAGGGGATCAGTACGACCAGAGCACCCCCGACAATCAACTTAAACCGCAATGATCTTGCCTTCATACCAACTCCTTTTTTAATCGTGAACGTTCTGAAATGAATTATTTCTGATATTAATCCTTCGGAAGTGTCAAAAAAGAAGTTTAGCTCGATGAAAAAATTTCCTATAATTTTATGATACCCGCCGGGCTTTGACCATCTCTGAGGCAGGCCTAAAAACCTGATTGCCTGCGGCGCTCATAAGGGATTGCCAATGCACAGGCGGCTAAAGCCGGTAGATTGCTTCCTTTTTAAACCGGATCAGGTAATCGAAGGCGCGAGCCAATACGTGAAGGCGGGATGCGATGTGGTGATGGCCATCGGGGGGGGAAGTCCCATGGATGCCGCCAAGGGGATCGCCATGGTAGCCTCCAACGGTGGCACCGTGCAGGATTATGAGGGGGCCAACCGGATTGAACGCCCTCTGCCGCCAATGGTATTCATTCTTTCCACCGCCGGCAGCGGCGCCGCAATATGCCCTTGGTTACCAAAAACTGCGGAACCCTTCAAAAGGACCTGATGCGTCCGGTTCATCTTTGCAACAAACCGCGATCTACGCCGGGAAGTGACGGCCGGCCGGTTTTCCGAAGCCCTGTATAACCGCTTAAATGTCTTTATGATCAGACTGCCCTCACTGCGGGAACGTAAAGAAGACATTCCCCTGCTGGTGGAATATTTCCTGGCCCAGCACAACACCGGCGGGCAGAGCCCCAGGATTACGGAGCGCGCCATGCAATGTCTCATGGCCTATGACTGGCCGGGGCAACGTGCGAGAATTGAATAATGTTCTGGAGCGAAGCCTGATCCTCACTGACGGGAATTTCATCAGCGACCAGGATCTGCCTCAGGAACTGGTGCAGGACGTACCTCAAACCGAGGGCAAAGCACCTTTTCAAAGCCTTGCAGAAGTGGAGCGCCAGCACATCCAGTCCGTATTGAATTATGTTGGCGGCAACCGCACCAGAGCAGCGGAATTGCTTGGCATCGGGCGAAAAACCCTTTACCGGAAACTCAAAGCCGGGTCCTCTGCCCGGGAGTCCGGCTAACCCACCCCACGGCTATGTGGAAATCCGGCACTGCCACCTGCTTCCATATCATTGCGGGCAGTTGGGCGTTGTTGGCTATTTGGCCTGCCTGCCGCTTTGTCAGGTCTATGGCGCCCGCCTGCCCCATCTTTGAAAACTCCTCAAAGTCAAGACCGGCAGAAAAGCCGCGACCTTCACCGGACAGCACCACCGCCCGCACACTAGTATCCCGGGCCACGGCCTGTCCGGCTTCGATGATCGCCCTGAACATATCCGGGTTCAGGGCATTGTATTTATCGGGACGATTGAGCCGAACATCAGCCACATGATCGGCAACATTGATTTTAACCAGTTCAGGCATTAGTTTTTCCTTGGCGATTACCGGGACAGGAATTCGGAGACCTGATTCCGGGCTATTTTTCAGGCAGCGTCGGGTCCTCCCACCACGGGAAAAAATCCGGCATATCCCGGCTCGGCTTCATCCTGAATCGAACCGGGCGTTTCTCTTTGAACGAGGAGACCCCTTCCCTGGCATCTTCTGAGGTAAACATGTAGTTCAAGGACCTGGACTCCAGGATATGGGCGTCCATGGGGTGGGTTCCCGTAAGCATTTTCCACAGCATCTGCCGCGCCAGGGCCGTGGATACGGCAGACGTCTGATCCGCGATATCGCGGGCGATTCCCCTGGCCGTTGGCATAAGCTGATCAGGAGCCACCACATGGCTGAACAATCCCATTTCCAGCCCCTCTTTTGCAGTAAACAACCTGGCGGTCAGAATCAGTTCCGCGGCCTTGCTCACACCGATAATTCTCGGAAGAAAATAGGTAGAGCAGCCTTCCGGCGCAATTCCCCTCCGGTTAAAGACAAAACCGATTTTCGTTGCCGATTCGGAAGCGATGCGGATATCCATGGCCAGGGTCATCGTAATGCCCACACCCACGGCATGACCGTTAATGGCACCGATAAGCGGCTTTTTCATATTAAACATCCGCAGCGTGGCCTGCCCGGCTGTATCAGGGACAAACGCTCCCGCTTCATCCCCCTTGCGGGTCAGGTCAAATACGTCCGACTCCAGGTCCGCTCCGGCGCAGTAAGCCTTTCCGGCACCGGTAAAAATGACCACCCGAACCTCATCATCTTCATCTGCTCTATCAAGGGCTTCAATAATTTCGGCCATCATTTGCCGGGTCCACGCATTTAACGCATCGGGCCGGTTCAGCGTGATAACCGCGACCCCGTTCTCAGTTTCGTATGTAATCTGCTCAAATCCCATAATCGTTTTCCTCCGACTCCAATTTAACCGCTTTTCATGAATACGACAATGATTTTTGATGGGTTACGCAAATCGATTCGCATCAGCTACTTTCTCAGAGCCTCGAAACCAGAGGCAATATCCAGGAGTTCTTCGGTGATGGCCATCTGACGCTTCTGGTGGAACCGCGATTCCAGTTCGGCAATCTGTTTTTCGATGTTCTGCTCCGCATTCTGCATAGAGCTCAACCGGCTGGCGTTTTCACTGGCAAGGGATTCGGCAAAGGCCTGATAAAGGCTTGAAAAAAGATACTGGCTGGTGAGGCTTGAAAACAAACCCCCGGCACTGCCGCGGAAGCCCGGGATTTGATTGGTAGGCCAGGATCTGGCTGAAAGGCGATCCAGCCATATACGGTCCAGCGGCAGGAGGACCCGGGTTTCCGGACTGTGAATGGCGGCGGATTCGTGAACCGTGTAGAACAGAACAACCCGCCGGATGCCCTGTTCCCCTCGTTTTCCGATCTCAACGAGCAGGTCCTGAACGCTCAAAGCAATTCCTGCAGCGGAGTCCGGCATGCGCCGGATCTGCGCCACAATCACCCCCTGCTCGACAAGCCGGTTTGCCGCACGTTCCCCGAAGGCAAGGATGACCCGGTCTTTGGGGCAGGCTTTACAGGTCTCTTCGAGTTCTTTGAGGGCATGCTGGACAATAGTGTCGTTCAACTGCCCGCACATCCCCTGGTCTGATCCGAAAACCACGGCAGCCAGAGGCAGGGCGGGGGCCTCCGAGGCTTGGAGCGCAAGCTTCGGATAATGCCTCAGAAAGGCCATGAGACCAGCTTCCACGGTTCGGGTGTAATCCGCAAGAGACTCCACGGCAGCTTCATACTGGCGGATATTAACGGCGGCCATGGCTTTCATGGTCTTGACCACAGCATGAAGATCCCTGGTACTTTCCAGGCGTTTTCCAAGGCTCTGAAGCGTATCGGCCATGTTACGCGACTCCCCGGCTGCCGCCGTTCGCGTTTTTACTGTTCTCTTCGCCGGTGCCGGATTTGCCGGATACCGCCTGCTCAGCTACGGCCCGGATGCGGTGGCGGGCTTCGCTCTCAAGCTTCTCTCCCCGCAGGATGGCCCCGCACAGCTCGGGCAGCTCTTCGCGTACCGCCTTACGGACAAGCTTCTCCGCAGCCTGCACCCGGGAGACGTCTACGTTATCAAACACGCCTTCATTCACGGCCAGAAGCGCCGCAATCTGCTCGGGCACGCCGAGGGTGGTGTGCTGCATCTGCTTGAGTACTTCACGCACCCGCCGTCCCCGTGCGAGCTTGCGTTTAGTCTCCTCGTCCAGCCGGGTGCCGAATCTGGCGAAGGACTCGAGCTCCACGAACTGCGAATAGGCCAGCCTTAAATCTGCAGCCACGGCACGGTAGGCCGGCAGCTGGGTCTTGCCGCCTACGCGGGATACGGAGCGGCCGACATCCACCGCAGGAAGAATGCCCTTGTGAAAAAGCTCCGGTGTAAGCAGAACCTGGCCATCCGTGATGGAAATAAGGTTTGTCGGGATATAGGCGGATACCTGCTGGGCCTCGGTTTCAATGATCGGGAGCGCCGTGAGCGATCCTCCTCCCAAATCCTCGGCCAGATGCGTGGAGCGCTCGAGCAGCCTGGAATGGATATAGAAAATATCGCCGGGATAGGCTTCCCGCCCTGGCGGACGCCTCAGCAGCAGAGAGAGTTCACGGTAGGCCCGGGCATGCCGCGTAAGGTCATCGAAAACCACAAGAACATCCTCGCCGGCCGCCATTAAGTGCTCTCCCATGGAGGCTGCGGCATAGGGCGCAATCCACTGAAGGCCGGGCGCGTCCTCCTCCGTAGCCACAATGACAACAGTATAGTCCATGGCACCTCGCCCGGCAAGTTCCGAAATCACTTTGGCCACAGCAGAGGTTCGCTTGCCGACGGCGCAATAGATGCACAAAACGCCGCTATCGGCCTGGTTCAGAATGGCATCCAGAGCTATGGTGGTCTTGCCGGTCTGCCGGTCGCCCAGGATAAGTTCGCGCTGGCCGCGTCCGATCGGAATCAGCGCATCCACCACTTTGGTGCCCGTCTGAAGCGGCACGGTGACCGGAAGGCGGTCCATGATGGCCGGGGCAGACCTTTCCACCGGGAGGATGCGTTCATGCCGCACAGCTCCAAGACCGTCCAGGGGGCGGCCCAGAGCATCCACAGTACGGCCCAGCAGGCCGCGCCCAACGGGAACGCTCACCACGCGTCCCGTAGGGACCACAATGTCCCCGGCCGAAAGATGCTCGCTGTCGCCGAAAAGAATGATTCCCACTTCGTGCTCATCCACGTTGTAAGCCATGCCATAGAGATTGCCAGGGAGTTCAAGAAGTTCTTCGGCCCGGGTGCCATGAAGATCCAGAGCCCGGGCAACGCCATGGTCGATGCTTGCAAGCTTCCCCACACGCCGGCTGACAAGGCCGGTCTCACGTTCCCGCAGGACTTTGGCCATTGCCTCGAACGAGGTGCGCAGGCCTTGTGCCAGAGAACTGTCGCCGATCGGGCAGCATTGGGCATGACTCGTTTTTTTTGTCAAGAGGATGGTTTCCTATACGTTAATATGCGTTTAAAGGCAGGCTGCGGCCAGGCAGGCCTGTATGGAGATTTCATGGAGATGATGATTCAGGCCTCTGATGCGGCCAGCCGCATGGCGCTCCGTGCCTCCTCTTCCAGACGGTTTAAAAAAAGCCGCGCGTTCCAGGCCACTTCCCGACCCTGGAGTGTCATGGACAGGCCAAGCACCAGATCACGGCTCCGTTCAAACTTCACGGGAATTTTCTCTCCCAAAACTCTATGCAAAGCCTCCCTCACAGCCCGGGCATCATCTTCGGAAAGTTCATGGGCGCTTCGAACCACAGCCTCCCGGCGGCCTCCCTCGCCTGCCTCAAGTGGCGGTTCTTTGAGGTAGCGGTTGTCCATGTTTTCCAGCCGGGCGATAAACGCCCGGACGGCCTGCTGCTCGATATCCGCACCAGCCAGGTCCGAGAGCATGTGCGCCGCTGTCTCGAATACCCGCGCCGCAGCCAGCTCCGCAAGCTCCCGCACAAGCGCGTCCTCTTCCCGGGAAATGGATTCAAGCCAGCGGGTCCGCTTGCGATTCACCGCATCCCGGGCCTCTTCGAGCATTTCATTTTTTCGGCGCTCCACTTCCCTTCGGGCACCGGCCAGCATTTCTTCACGGCAGCGCTCCAGGTTCTCGCGTTCGTCTTCAAATTGCCGCTGCATCTTCTCGGCCGCCGCCTGACTGTCCTCTGCCGCCTCAAACCGGCTTCGAATGTCCGCCTCCCTTTTGTTCATGGCGCCAAGGATCTTTCCGTACAAAAAATGCTTGAGCAGCCAGACCAGGATGAGGAAATTGACGATCTGCGCAAGCGTTGTAAACCAGTCTATCAGCACGGTTTATCCTCCTGTGGAATGGGAGACCACATAGTTCCAAAAAGGATTCGCAAACAGAACAATCATCGAGATCACAAAGCAGTAAATGGCTGTCGACTCTACCATGGCAAGGCCGACAAACAGGGTCCGTGTAATTGTCGATGCTTCGTCGGGCTGCTGGGCGATGGATAACAGGGCCTGCGCCACAGCGCGGCCTTCACCGAGGGCAGGTCCGATAGCCCCAATGCCTATGGTAATCCCTGCCGTAAAAATAGAAATCATACCGATCAGGCTGACGGAATCCATTGGGTGTCACTCTCCTTCCTTTTGTTGGGGTTCTGCCTCGCGCTCTTTTTCGCGACGGGCACGGGTAACACTGGAAATATAGACCATGGCGAGCATGGCAAAAATGTAGGCCTGAATCACGCCGGTCAGAAGTCCAAGAAGATTCATGAGCACCGGGAAAAAAAAGGGCGCCACAGCAAGGAGAATCATAACGATTTTGGTGCTTGACATAATGTTGCCGAACAGGCGGACCGCCAAAGCCAGGGTTCTGGACAACTCCCCGACAATATTGAACGGCAGCATAATGGGGGTGGGCCGGGCATACTGCCGCAGATAGCCGGCAAGCCCGCGGGAGGCAATGCCGTAAACGGGAACGGCTACAAAAACACATCCCGCAAGGGCCGCCGTGGTTGAAAGCGATGCGGTGGGAGGCGTAAATCCGGGGACCACAGAGAGTACATTCGAGACGAAAATGAATACGAAAAGGGTGCCGATAAAGGGGAGATAACGATCGGCGGCCTCCTGAGACACGTCCTCGATCTGGTCGCGCATGCCGGAGACCAGGATTTCAAGAAGATTCTGCCCCCGGCAGAGGGTTCGCTCAGAAGTAAGCTGCCGCGTGACGAGCCATGATACAATCACGAGAAACAGCATTACGGCCCAGGTATAGACAAGGGTCGAGTTGATCTTGACGAAACCCCATTGCCAGAACACGACCTCATCCGGCGAGATATCCTTTAGCTCCATCACCGCACCCCATATTGATTCCCGGCCGCAGGGCCGGGCCCGGAAGGCCCGTAACGGCGAACG